>JAITKG010000170.1 GCA_031278495.1 Prevotellaceae bacterium
TTGCTGTTTACGGTGATGTAATCTATCCACACCCATACTTTGGAAAGGTGCGTAGCATCGCGCGAGCCGGCGTTCCACCACACGCGGAAAGACACGGTTTTGCTTGCATAATTTGCGCCAACCGGTTCGACGTTTGTTACCTGTGCGCTTGCAACAACACTTGCAAGCATGGCGAAAAAGAAAATTTTTGTTCTCATAATTTTTTGTTTTTTTAAATTGTTATTATTTTTTGCAGCTTCGGAGATTGTTTTATATACATACCCACAAACACAAACGACCTTTATAAAACACCCCCCTGCTGCAATTTTATTATCATTGCCATTTTTCATCATTTCAGCTTTTATTTATTGGGTGCACTAATAAAAACGAAACGTGAACTCTAATTTATTGTATTTTGAGGTCATGGTACACCTATGTCAAAAATAAACTAAAATCCACGCTTATTGTGGACTCTATCCTTTGACATATTTGGAAATTACCATGTTTCAAAATACAGAATAAAAGTCGACTAATAACATCTACTTTTTATTTACCAAAAAGTAAAGAACGTTAATATGGTTGCAAATATATTACTTTATTTTTTATCTACAAATTTTTTTGCATATTTTTTTAGCGGGTAGGTACAAATATCAAATACCATCGTATAAATTATAGTATGATAATCGAAAATAAAGTTTATAAATATGAAATTATAACTCGCCAAATCTATGAAAAAATAACTACTTTTGGCAAGTTATAAAATTTATAACTTGCCAAATCTATATTTTTTTGTATCTTTGCGGCAACTTATAAACTATTTTGTATATGCAAATAATCGGAAGAATAGCCGAACAAACAGCTTTAAGAGAGTATGTAGAATCGAGTAAAGCAGAATTTGCCGCTGTATATGGACGCAGGAGGGTTGGAAAGACATTTTTGATAAAGGAATTTTTTAACAACCGTTTTACATTTTATATTACAGGCTTGGCAAATGCGGATATGCAAATGCAATTGCACAACTTTAATGCGGCTATGCAACAATATGGAAAGATGCACTATCCACCGGTTCAGACATGGTTTGACGCATTTGAACAATTAACGCATTTAATTAAACGGTCATCGCGAAAAAGTAAAAAAGTTATTTTTTTTGACGAGCTTCCATGGATGGATACCCCGCGTTCGGGGTTTATTACGGCATTGGAACATTTTTGGAACAGTTGGGCATCATCGCAACCGGATATTTTGTTGATTGTTTGCGGTTCCGCTACTTCGTGGATGATAAATAAATTGATAAAAAACCGAGGCGGATTGCACAACAGGGTTACCCGGCATATATACATTGAACCGTTTACATTAGGCGAATGCGAAGAATTTTACCGGAAAAATAACATCGCCATGAACAGGCGCCAAATGGTAGAAAGTTATATGATATTTGGAGGCATCCCTTATTATTTAAGCCTTATGAAAAAACGGTTCAGCTTAGCGCAAAATGTAGATGCGTTATGCTTTGCCAAAACAGGCGCTTTGCGGGAAGAATTTTCAAGCCTTTACGCTTCACTATTCAAACATTCCGAAAACCATATAAAAGTAGTAGAAACCTTAGGGAAAAAGACCAAAGGACTGACAAGGGAAGAAATTATAAAATCGAGCAAGTTGCAAGGTGGAGGATTGACAAAAATACTGGAAGAACTGGAACAATGCGGTTTTATTCGCAAATATAATGCTTTTGACAAGAAAAATAAATATCACCTTTATCAATTGGTTGATTTTTACACATTGTTTTATTTAAATTTTATTCGTAAAAATAAATACAGCGATGAGCATTTCTGGACAAATTTTATTGAAAATGCCAAACATCGCGCATGGAGCGGCTATGCTTTTGAACAGGTTTGTATGGCGCATATCCGGCAGCTAAAACATGCCCTCGGAATTTCCGGAGTGCTTACGCATGCCGCATCATGGAAAAGTATAAAAACCACCCCCGGCGCACAAGTGGATTTACTCATAGAACGTAATGACAATGTCATTAATCTTTGTGAGATGAAATATGCCAACACCGTTTTTTCCATAGATAAAAAATACCACGAGAATTTACGCAACAAAAAGGACATATTTATCAAAGAAACAAAAACGACTAAATCCATTTATATTACATTGGTTACGACGTATGGCGTCAAGCAGAATGAATATTCGGATATTGTGCAGTCGGAAATAAAAATAGATGATTTGTTCAAAACAATATAAAATTATAACTCGCCAAATCTATGAAAAAATAGCCACTTTTGGCAAGTTATAAAATTTAATACAACTTATTTCTTGCATTCAAAATTGTACTACAGTTATTCCCGCCCCGCCTCTATCCAAGTGTTCATCGGCGATGGAAGAGATGCCGCCAAAGGTGCGCAGTAATTTGCGGATTTCTTCTTTGAGGATGCCGTTGCCTTTCCCGTGCAGGATTTTTACTTCGCTTGCGCCAACTATCAATGCTTCATCAATAAATTGCGTAACGTTGTCCAATGCTTCTTCGGCGCGTTGTCCGCGCACATCAATGGCGGTTTTGAAATTCAGCTTGCGTTGCGATATACTATAATTAGCGCTCGCCGAAATAACCGGACGGCTTTTCTGCAAACTGCGGTATTCGTTGCCGGATATACGTTCCAGATTTCCGGACGGCAGTTCAATAAAGATATTTCCAACGCCTACCGTAACAATGCCGGCATTTATTTTCACTACTTCGCCGGCTGTATCCTGCCCTTTCAGGCGGACTTTATCGCCTGCTTGCAATGGCTGTTCTTTTGGAATTTTCGCTTCGGTTCCGGCAGGTTGTTTTTCTTTTTTGCGTTGTTCCCGGCGCTCTTGCCGTTGGCGCAGTTGGGCTATCTTGCGGTCGATTTTCGCATCGGCATCCGCCGGGATTTCTGTTTGCAGTTGCTGTTTGAATTCTTCTATTTGCCGGCGCACTGACTTCGTCCGTTCTTTCTCAGCTTGCGCTTCCCTGATTTCAAGAATTGTCCGTTCGATGCGTTTGTTGGCTTCGGCAAGCAGCCGCTTGGCTTCGTCTTTGGCTTCCTGAATAATTTGTTTGCGGATTTTTTGCAGTTCGGTCAATTCGTCCTGATAACGCGCCGTTACGTCTTCCAGTTGTTTACCGGTTTGCCGGATGCGTTGCCGTTTCCCTTCCCAGTAACGTTTGTCACGGGCGATGTTGCGCAAATTCTTTTCGATATTCACATATTGGTTTCCCGCTTTTTCTTCGGCGGTTTTTACAATAGTTTCCGGAAGCCCTGTTTTACGTGCCAGTTCAAAGGCAAATGAACTGCTCGGCGCGCCGGTTTCCAGACAGAATAACGGTTGGATTTTTTGCACATCGAATTGCATTGCGCCGTTCACAATGCCTTCCGTAGAGGTAGCATAATACTTCAAATTTGTGTAATGCGTCGTAATCACCCCAAATGCCTGCCGTTTCACTAAGCAGTCAAGCACGGCTTCGGCAATAGCGCCGCCGGCTGCCGGTTCCGTGCCGCTGCCGAACTCGTCAATAAGCACTAACGTGTTGGGGGTGGCATACTGCACAAAATATTTCATGTTCAACAAACGTGAACTGTAAGTGCTCAAATCGTTTTCGATGGACTGTTCATCGCCGATGTCAATACATAAATCATCGAACAAACCCATTTCGGAATTTTCGGAAGCGGTAACCAAAAAGCCGCACTGCAAAAGGTATTGCAAGAGCCCGACGGTTTTCAGGCATACCGATTTCCCGCCGGCATTGGGACCGGAAATAAGCAAAATATGTTTTTCGCGGTGAAGTTGTAAATCCAACGGCACAATGGTTTTTCCTTCTTTCTTCAATGTTTTTTCCAACAACGGATGGCGCGCTTTTTGTAAATTTATTTGCGGCACATTATGTACCACCGGTTTTACGGCGCCGGCTTCGATTGCCCATTGCGCTTTGGCGCGGATAAAATCTATTTCCCCCAGCAGATCCGTTGCCGCCATTACATCCTCCATGTAGGGCTGCAAAAAGGCGGCAAAAGCTTGCAGGATTTTCAGTATTTCCCGTTGTTCGGCATAGCCGAGTTCCTTGATTTCGTTGTTCAGTTCGACCACTTCCAGCGGTTCCACAAAAACCGTTTTGCCGGTTGCCGATTCATCGTATACCAATCCTTTTATTTTCCGTTTATTTCCGGCAGCTAACGGAATGACCGCGCGTCCATCGCGAATGGAAATAGTTGCATTTCCAGCCGCCCATCCTTCAGTTTGCGCAGTTTTCAAAATATGTTGCATCCGGTGCGCTACCTGTGTTTGCTTGCCGGCAATTGCCCGGCGCACGCCCAGCAATTCCGGCGAAGCATTGTCTTTAACAGCGCCATGTCTGGTGATAATCGCTTCTATCCGCTGCGACACCGCAGGATACAGGGTTACCGGAGCAAGCAGTTGTTTCAGCGACGGATATTGCCCTTCTTTCGTTTTCCTGAAAAACTGTAAAATGGCATGCACCGTATCCAGCGCCCGTTTTAGATCGAATAATTCCGCCACGTCAAGGTAGCGTCCCTGTATGCGCAATTTTTTTAAAAACGGCGACGCATCAACATAGCCGTCGTTAGGGAAGGTATTTTCCATCAGCAGGCAGGCGCGCATTTCATCGGCGAGCGACAGTTGCCGCTGCACCTCGTCGAACGATGCAGAGAACGCCGCTTCGTATATCTTTTGCTTGCCCGCCGCTGTAGCGCAATAGCGTGCCGCCCATTCGCGAATGCGGTCGAATGCAATTTTCTGTTCTATGCCGGCAGGATAATTCACGGTTGGTTTACTCGAATATTTTAAACGCTGCAAAGGTAAAAAATAATTACGATACCGTAACCGCCGCAGGCAACGGTCAAACAGGGCAGGCGGGCGCCCCGTTCAGGCGGGATGCCTGCACTGCCGCCTGTTTGTTTGTATGCCATCTTTTTTTTATCTTCGTACGAAGAATGGTAATCCCACCGTGTAACATTGAATTATAAACTACGACTAAAAACGGCTTATGACTTGCGACTTGCAGCTTACGACCATCCTTGAAAACCTGCCGCATTATCCGGGCGTTTATCGTTTCCTGAACGCCGACGGCGTGGTGATTTATGTGGGCAAAGCAAAAGATTTGCGTAAGCGCGTGGCGCAATATTTTATCCCGCAACGGCAGGAAAGCGCCAAATTAAAACTGCTCGTCAGCAAGATTGCCGACATCCAGTATACGGCAGTGCCTACCGAATCTGACGCATTACTGCTGGAGAATAACCTTATCAAAGAACTGCAACCCCGCTATAATGTGTTGCTCAAAGACGATAAGACCTACCCGTGGATTTGTATCAAAAATGAACCTTTTCCGCGTGTTTTCCCTACGCGGCAGCGGGTGAAGGACGGCTCGGATTACTATGGTCCCTATACTTCGGGCAATATGATGCATGTCCTGCTTGATCTCATCCGCCAGCTGTATCCGTTACGTACGTGCCATTTGTCGCTCACGCCGGAAGCTATTGCAAAAAGCAAGTACAAGCCCTGTCTGGATTTCCACATCGGGCAATGCAAAGCGCCCTGCACCGGGCGGCAAACAGCGCAGGAATATATGCAAAATATCGGGGCAATCAAAGCCATTATCAAAGGTAACCTGTCGGAGGTGCGCCAGTTGCTGCAACAGCAGATGCAGCAGGCGGCGGACAGGTACGAGTTTGAAGAAGCCCAGAAATTCAAGGAACGCCTGACCATGCTGGAACGCTATCAGGCAAAATCCATTATTGTGAATGCCAGCCTGTCCGATATCGATGTATTTTCTATTTTGGTGGACGGTAACGAAGCTTACTGCAATTTCCTGCGCGTGGTGCAGGGCGCTGTGGTGTGGCTGCAAACGGTGGAATTACGCATGGGCATTGAAGAAGAACGCGAGGCGTTATTGAGCTATTTTATCGCCGAAATGCTCAGCCGGACAGGAAAGCTCTCAAAACAGTTAATTGTGCCGTTCCTGCCCGACCAGGAATTACCCCGCACGGAATACACCGTACCGCAACGCGGCGACAAATTAAAATTGCTGCAACTCAGCGAACGCAACGTCCGCCTGTACAAAATCGAAAAACGTAAACAATTAGAAAAACTGCATCCCGAGCGGCATGCAGAGCATATAATGGCTACGGCGCAGCGCGACCTGAACCTTCCGGAACCGCCGGTATATATTGAGTGTTTCGATAATTCAAATCTTCAGGGCGCATTTCCCGTTTCGTCGTGCGTGGTATTCCGCAATGCCCGCCCCTGTAAAAAGGATTACCGGCATTTTAATGTACAAACCGTCGAAGGTCCCGACGATTTTGCAACCATGTTTGAAGTGGTTACACGCCGCTACAGCCGCCTGAAAGAAGAAAACCTGCCCTTGCCGCAGTTAGTGGTTATTGACGGCGGAAAAGGGCAGTTGCACGCCGCTTTCAATGCGCTGGCCGCACTGGGGCTGGAAAACAAAATCACCCTTGTGGGATTAGCCAAACGGCTGGAGGAAATTTATTTCGTCGGCGACAGCATTCCGCTCTATCTGGATAAAAACGCTGCCACCCTGCGGTTACTGATGCAGCTGCGCGATGAAGCGCACCGCTTCGGTATTGCCCACCACCGCCTGCGCCGTTCAAAAGCTTTAACGGCTACGCAGCTTACCGGCATTGCCGGCGTCGGGGAAAAAACCGCCGAAAAATTATTGATTGCCTTCAAAAGCGTCGCACGCGTCAAAGCCGCTTCCCTGGAAGAATTGCAGGCGGTAGTGGGCAGAAACCTTGCTGAAAAAATACAATCACAGTGGGCAGTGAGCCGTGATTAGCGCCGGCGCGCCGGCAGCTTTCAACGGAAACGGCGCGCGGATAACACGGGTTGGGCGGATTTTCACGGGTGAATGATGGCGTGCCGGCGCATTCTTCATTCCCCATTCTTCATTCCTGGTTCAGGGGATAAGCGCGCTTTCGATTTCGCTCCAGGGACCGCGTTTGCCCTTCAGGTTTTGCCAGCAGATAGCGACATAAATCGTTTTCCCGCGTTCTTCTTCGGTAAATTCGAGGAAGTGCGGCGTACGGGTAGCCAGCACGCTGTGGGTAAGCGCATGGACGCCGGCAGGCGGGACGCCGGACACGGCGTAGGCGATCACTGCGCCGTTTATGCCGTAGGGTTTCGCCCTGCTGTCGCTGTCCTTGTCGTGGAAGAGGACTTTCAGGCGGCGGAAATCAACCACATGGAGGCTGAGTTCGGGGCGCGACTTCGGCGCAGGAATGGTGGCGTACGTGGTGGTGCGCACGTGCAGACCGAGCGCGATACGCTGCGCGCCGGTGATGACGGGGTTCCTCAGCCGGAAACCCGCCAGTTCACGGATTTTTTTTACCAGCGTTGCGCGGGCGGCGTTTTTTTCCGCCACGATGATGGAGGTTTTCGCCGGGCTGTCTACCAGCCCGTGCAGCGTGGCAAATGCCGCGTTGGCGCTTTCAAGGGCGTCGACTTCCCCGGGCGGGATATCCCATGCGCCGGCGTTAGCGGTTATTTCTGCGGTGAAATTGGCGCTCCACGCTACCAGTTCCGCGCTTTTTCGGGGTATATAATCTGATCTTATGCTCATTGTTTTCTGATTTTATAACATTTATACCGGGTAAACTGTCTTTTTACCGTACAAAGATAAGGGATTTATTCGTACTGTGCAATACCCTGCCTGTGGTATATTTTTGTTTTCTAATAACTGGAAAATATTTTCTAATGACTGGCAAATATTTTCAAGTGACTGGAAAATGTTTTCTAATGACTGGCAAATATTTTCAAGTGACTGGCAAATATTTTCTAATAACTGGCAAATATTTTCAAGTGACTGGAAAATGTTTTCAAGTGACTGGAAAACATGTTCGGATGCAGAGAATGCGTGTCCGGAGGATGAGAACGCGCGTTCAAGCGGCGGACAAACAAAGGCGCAACGGGGAAAAAGGGGACGGATATACCCGCAGGTCAGCGGCAGGCGGCAGGGCGCGGCAGGCACGCTGCCCGGAGGGCATTTATTGCGCAAAGCGCATTCACCGTGCGGGCTGCCCGGCGTTTCTTAGAAAAAATTATCGTTTTCCTGCCCGGCGCGGTAGCTGCCGTCGGCGTCGCTGCCGTCGCAGGCATAGGCGGGCGGCACGCCGGGGGGTACGGTAAATTCATCGGTTGTTTTCACGTCCAACCGTTCGTCGGCGATGACTTTTTGCATAAAAAGCCCCCAGATGGGCAGCGCCATGTTCGCGCCGCCGCCCAGGGCAAGGCTTTCAAAATGTACATCGCGGTCTTCGGCGCCTACCCATACGCCCGCCGTGAGTTTCGGCATAAAGCCGACAAACCAGCCGTCGGACTGGTCGTTGGTGGTTCCGGTTTTTCCGGCTATCTGCCCTTCGGGAACGTAGCGGCTGCGCAGGCGGTATGCCGTTCCTTCATTCACTACCGCCTGCATCAGGTTGACGGTAAGGTAAGCCGCGCGGTCGCTCAATGCTTCCGTTTGCTTCGGCAGGAACGCCGCCAGCCTGTTTCCCGATTTATCTTCAATGCGCGTTACAAAGAACGGTTCTATGTGAACGCCCCTGCTGGGAAAGGTATTATATGCGCCTACCAGTTCAAAGAGCGTAAGGTCGCAGGAACCCAGGCAGAGGGAGGGCGCCCATGGCAAATCGCTTTTTATGCCCATCTTGTGGGCTATATTTATCAATGCCTGCGGACCAAACTGCTTCATCAGGTAAGCCGAAATATTATTGCTGCTTTTGGTCAGTCCCCATTTAAGGGTTACCATTTGTCCAATCCATTCCGGCTTGTCCGTGCTTTTGGGCGACCACGTGCTGTCGCCGACAATGAAGGTTTGCGAGACATTGAGCACGCGGTCGCAGGGCGTCATGCCCTGCTGCATGGCGAGCGTATATAAAAACGGTTTCATGGTAGATCCCACCTGCCGGTGCGACTGGCGTGCATTATCGTATTTGAAATAGCGGTAATCGGGACCACCCACGTAGGCGCGGACAAAACCGGTTTGCGGCTCTATCGCCATGAACGCCGCGCGGAGCAGCGACTTGTAATATAAAACAGAATCATGCGGCGTCATCACGGTGTCTATCGCGCCCCGCTGCCATGAAAAGATTTTCATCGGCACGGGTTTTTTGAAAGACGCTTCAATGTCCTTTTCATTGACGCCTTCCGCTTTCATCGTACGGTAACGGTCGCTGGAGAGTATCCCCTGCCGGATAATCTGCCGGGCGCGCTCCCGTGCAAGGTCGTTGGAGAACGGGAAGTTCCGCCGGTATTTCAATTCGGCGCTGAACGCCGGTTGCAGGTCATGGCGCAAGTGTGTGGCAACAGCTTCTTCGGCATACCGCTGCATGCGTGAATTGACAGTGGTGTAAATTTTCAATCCGTCGCGGTCAAGGTCATAGCGGCTGCCGTCGGGTTTGAAGTTCTTGTTGAGCCAGCCGTAGAGCGGGTCGGTTGCCCACGACGCAGAGTCATTCCTGTAATCGAGCCGGCGTTTCCCGTAGCGGCTGCGTACGGGCTCCTGCATATTCATGATGCGCCGCAACATATCGCGGAAGTAGGGCGCCTGTCCCGACAGGTGGTCTTGCGGCTGGAAATTCAAGGTTATTGGCGTTCCTTTCAGGGAATCGCCTTCCGCCTCCGGCAGGTAGCCGCATTTCACCATTTGGGCAATTACGTGGTTTCGGCGCGTCAAGGCACGGTCGGGATTTCGCACCGGGCTGTACATCGTCGGCGCATTGACCACGCCCACCAGCATCGCGGCTTCCTCCACGTTCAGTTGCGAGGGGTGTTTTCCGAAGAAAGTAGAAGCCGCCGACTGGATGCCATAAGCATTGCTGCCGTAAAATACCGTATTGAAGTACATCGCAATGATTTCATCTTTGGTGTAGTTCCGCTCAATTTTCACGGCGGTAACCCATTCTTCCAGTTTTTGCCAGATGCGTTTCAGTTTGTCCTGCTCGCGTTGCGAAAATAAATTCAACGCCAGTTGCTGGGAAATGGTGCTGCCGCCGCCGGAACTTTTATCGCGAAACAGCAGGGTCTTCACCGCCACGCGTCCCATGCTGAAAAAGTCAATGCCCGCATGACTGTAAAAACGCCTGTCTTCCGTAGCCACCAGCGCGTCTATCAGGCAGGGGGACAGTTCGTCGTACGACACAAAGGAGCGGTTCTCGATGTGAAATGTCGCCAGTACCACCCCGTCGGACGAAATAATTTCGGTAGCCAGATTACTGTTCGGGTTTTCCAGCTCTTCAAACGAAGGAATATGCCCCAGCCAGCCCACGATTATAAACAGGGCTGCCACGCCGACGATCCCGGCAAGTACCATGCCCCAAAACCACAGGAAAATTTTCCGTATCCAGCGGTTCTTATCCGCCCCTTTAGATTTATTTTTTTTTACCATCGCTATACTTTGTAAAAAATTATTTACCAACTTATTGCTACCTGAAAAACATTCGTTTTCCAGACCTTCTGAAATACAAAATAACATAAAAAATTTGGAATATACCTTATTTTATCACTTACTTTGTAAAAAATATGGCAAAAAACAAATTAGTAAATAAACAAATATGCAAGAAAATTTAGTTATCGTAGAATCGCCGGCAAAAGCCAAAACGATTGAAAAATTTTTAGGGAAAGATTTCTTAGTAAAATCAAGCTTCGGGCATATCCGCGACTTGTCAAAGAGCAAACAGCTCGGGATTGACGTCAATAATAATTTTGAACCGGACTACATTGTGTCGGAAGATAAATTAAAGGTGGTCGCCGAATTGAAAAAATTAGCCCGGCAGGCAAAAACCGTTTGGCTCGCTTCCGATGAAGACCGCGAAGGAGAAGCTATCGCATGGCACCTGATGGAAACGTTGAAATTAGACCCGGAAAAAACCAAACGCATCGTATTCCATGAAATCACGAAAGACGCCATCCTTCATGCTGTCCAAAACCCGCGCACGGTGGACATGAACCTGGTGAATGCACAGCAGGCGCGCCGCGTCCTCGACCGGCTGGTGGGTTTTGAAGTGTCGCCGGTGTTATGGCGGAAAGTGAAAGAAGGTTTATCCGCCGGGCGCGTGCAATCCGTTGCCGTGCGCCTGATTGTGGAGCGCGAACGCGAAGCGCTGGGCTTTCAGGCAACATCGTCGTTCAAGGTCAGCGGGCTTTTTGAACCGGCGGACGAGAAAAAATTCAAGCTCAAAGCCGAACTGTCCGAAAAATTCAAAGACGAAAATACGGCGCAACAGTTTTTAGAAAAATGCAAAACGGCTGCCTATACGGTACAGGCAATTGAAAAAAAACCGGCGAAAAAAATGCCGGCGCCTCCCTTTACTACATCCACGCTGCAACAGGAAGCATCGCGCAAACACGGTTTTTCCGTCAGCCAAACCATGAGCGTTGCGCAACGCCTCTACGAAGCCGGATGGATTACCTACATGCGTACCGACTCGACCAACCTTTCGGAAATGGCGTTGAAAAGCGCAAAAAGCGCCATTGAACAGTTATTCGGGAATAATTATTCCAAAACCCGCCGGTATGCCACCAAAACCAAAGGCGCACAGGAAGCGCACGAAGCCATTCGCCCAACCTATATGAACCGGACAGATATTGAAGGTTCCGCTCAGGAACGTAAATTGTACGACCTGATTTGGAAACGCGCCATTGCGTCGCAAATGGCAGAAGCGCAACTGGAAAAAACGGAAATAACTATCGGCGTTTCCACCGCCCCGCAAACCTTTCAGGCATGCGGCGAAGTGCTTTTGTTCGACGGGTTTTTAAAAGTATATATGGAAACCAACGACGATGAACCGGAAGACCAGACCGACAGCGGACTGTTGCCGCCACTGAAAAACAACCAATCCCTGAATGCGCTGGAGATTACGGCTACCGAGCGTTTTTCGCAACGCCCGCCGCGCTACACCGAAGCAAGTCTGGTGAAACGCATGGAAGAACTGGGCATCGGGCGGCCTTCGACGTATGCGCCGACCATTACCACAATTATCAATCGCGGCTACGTAACCAAAGAAGACCGTCCGGGAGTGGAACGTAAATATATCCAGTGGATGCTGCAAAAAGGCAGCCTCGCAAAAAAAATACTGGCGGAAATCACCGGAACCGAAAAAGCGAAACTCTTCCCAAGCGACATCGGAATGCTGGTAAACGATTTCCTGAATGAATATTTCCAAAATATCGTGGATTACGGTTTCACTGCCAATGTGGAAGAAGAATTTGACGAAATCGCCGAAGGAAAACTGCAATGGCATAAAATGATTGATAAATTCTACCAGCCGTTCCACACCAACGTTACCGAAACACTGGAAACATCGCGCATCATGAATGCCGAACGGATTTTAGGGCAAGACCCGAAAACCGGCAAAACTGTGTCCGTCCGCATTGGTCGCTACGGTCCGCTGGCGCAGCTGGGCGAAGCCGACGATGAAAAAAAGCAGTTCGCCTCCCTGCAAAAAGGACAGTTAATAGAAACCATCACGCTGGAAGAAGCCCTGAATTTATTTGAGCTTCCCCGCGCCGTCGGCTCCTACGAAAACAAAGAGGTCATGGCGGCTATCGGGCGTTTCGGACCGTATGTCCGCATCGGGTCGGAATTTGTGTCCCTCAAAAAAGAAGACAGTCCCTACACCGTAACCATTGAGCGCGCCATTGAACTGATTGAAGAAAAACGCACAAAAGCCCGCGAAAAACATATCAAGGTATTTGAAAAAGAAGATATACAAATCCTGAACGGCCGCTTTGGTCCTTATATTGCACACGCCGGCAATAATTACAAAATCCCGAAAAACGCCGAGCCCGCAAAGCTGACGCTGGAAGAAAGTTTGGAGATTATCGCCGCACAAAAAGATAAAAAGCGTGAAACGAAAAGCGTAAAGCGAAAGACGGCAAGCCGTAAGTCATAAGTTGAAAGTTGAAAGTTAAAAGTTGAAAGTTGAAAGTTGAAAGTTGAAACAGGCGCACTGGCGTCAGTTTGAATCTGTAAACCCGTAAATCTGTAAATCCAACACCATGCAATTTCAGCAAATTATCCACTATGTTCATGCCCACCATTTGCGGGCTGAGTATCCGGAAGCGCAGGCAGCCATTATCGGGACGGGCTCGCACAAGCCGGTTATAGATGCGCTCATGCCGCTGTATGTCCACCGGCATACCACGCCGGTGTTGCATGTGGAATGTGCGGAAAATGACGTGGCAAATATAGTGGCAGATTGCCAGCAACGGGGTATCGTGGCGGTTATTGTGGGCAATGCCCGTTTCCTGCCCGGCGGGCAACCGTTCTCCGCCGCCGCAGTAGCGCCGTCGGCAAACATGCGGTCGGTGGAACTGTACCGGTCGGTGTTGGAGCATCCGCAATTAGAGATTTTTTCGGTCATCGGGTTCCAGACCTACCTCACCGCCACCGGCGATATCGAATGGTTGCACGAACAGGGTTACGAAACATTGCGGCTCGGCGCATTCCGCGACTGTCCCGCCGAAGCCGAACCGCTGCTCCGCGAAGCGCATCATGTGTTCTTTGACCTGAACGCCCTGCGCGCCTCCGACGCCCCTGAAACGTACCAACAGTCGCCCAATGGCATGTATGCCGAAGAACTGTGCCAGTTAGCCGCCTACAGCGGTCGTGCGCCTAAATTACAAAGTTTCCGGCTGTTCAATTTCCTGCCGTCCCTTGCTTCCACAACCCTTACGGCGCAAACCGCCGCCCAAACGTTGTGGCATCTGCTTGAAGGCATTGCCGTACGCCACCAGTGGCATATACCCAACAGCACGGCGCACATTGAAAAAATTATTGTGGACGCCGGCGAAAACGGGCAATCCATGACATTCCTGCACGATACGATCACCGGCTTCTGGTGGTTGCAGATACCCTTGACCGGCGGCTCGCACCGCCTCATTGCCTGCTTGCAGGAAGACTACCGGTGCGCCTGCCGCCATGAAGTGCCGGTACGCTGGCTGCGCTATTTCCAAAAGTTCAATCAAAAACTTACGGGCGAAAAGTAAAATATTCCATTCACCACCTCAA
>JAITKG010000106.1 GCA_031278495.1 Prevotellaceae bacterium
GGTCAAAATGGCAAAGAGCATAAATATCGGGAGCAAAGGTATAAAAAATATTTTAATTGCAACAGGTTGGAGGAATTTTTTTTAATTACGCGCGGGGCTTGCGCCTCGCCGCTCCGCTCGGAATGACGCGCACCGTTCCCCATTTGCCGTTCCCCGTTAGCCGTTAGCCGTGCAAGAAGAGTTAAGAGTTGGGCTGACGCGGCAACTAATGTGATGATGTGAAGATGTGGAGATGTGGCTGGCGCAGGCTAAATCTTAATTCAACAAAAGAACTGCCGGTGCAGAAATGCGCCGGCGGTTTTTTTTGAAATCTTTGAATTATGAAATCTTTAAATCTTTAAATCTTTATTGCGCTGTTTCTTCCAGAATTTTGGAGTAGCGTTCAAAGTCAGCCAGCATTTCGGGCGATTGTTCGCGGAAACGGTAGCAGATATTTTTCAGGAATTGCACGGTAGACAATTCTTCGGGATACAGTTCATAGGCGCGGGCAAAATAAGGCAAGGCAACTTTCAGTTCCGTGTCCAAATCCTTCAACATGGCGGCATATTTGGTATCGTCCGGTTCTTTGCCTGCGGCGTCCTGAATGCTGATGGCTTTGTTGTAGTGCAGTACGCCCATATGATAGTGCGCCGGGAAATATTCGGAATTAACTTCGATAGCTTTCAGGTAGCACTCCTTAGCTTTTTCTTTATCGTTCAGCTGTTCGTCATAGATATTTCCTTCCTTGTCGTAGAGGCTGGCATTGGTCGGTTCGTTTTCCTGCGCCTGTTTCAGGTAGCTAAAAATGGTGGTCATGTCGCTGCCGGCATTGATAAGTTGCACCAGTACCTGCTGGTTTTTCGGATACTTCAAAAAGGCTTGCGCCAAGATGTCATTGGCTTGCAAGGAGTCGCCCTTTGCTTGCAGGAGGGCGGCATAGCTGGCATTCACATTCCCGTCTGCTTCGTATCCCAGTTCTATCAACTGTTTGAAATAATTCAACGCTTTTTCGTCGTCTTCCACAAGGCGTGCAATAAAGGCGGAGTTATAAATAATCAGCGTGTCAATAATCCCGACAGCCGGATGCCCGGAGCATTTGAGGGACGTTTCAAAATAACGCAACGCATCTGCATATTTTTCCAACGTATAGGCGGTAGCCGCTTCCGTATTCAATTTTAGCGACAATAATTCCAATCCTTCCGTGATTTTTTTAATGTTGCTTTTTTTCGCGTCCAAATCGTGCGCTTTGCTGTAAGCGCCATAGGCTTTGATTAACGGTTCGTCGGTAGCGAGGTCTTTCACCTGCCAAAAAGCCAGCAATCCTGCGGGATTAAAGTACAGGTCTTTGTCGGGATAGCGCAGGATTTCGTAGGCTGTGCTATCCAGTTCGATGTTGTCTGTCCGGGATTTTTCGTCTTTCAGGATAGTTTTTATTTGTAATTGCGGCATTCCTATCATCACATTTTTAACAGGAAGTTCGTAAATCTCCATAAAGAGCGTAGCGCGGTTGAGCCATGTTTTGGCTTCGACTCCTTTTTTAGCATCGGCGATTTCTTCGTCGCTTTTTGCCAGTTTCTTTTCCAGTTTTTCCTTTTCCTTGTTTTGTGCGGTTAGTTGTGTTGCTCCGAACACTAATAACATTAAGAGTATTTTTTTCATATTGTTAAATTTTAATTTGTAAAAAATAATGTGCAAATATATGAATTTTTTTATTTACTTCCGTAATTTTTCTACTAATCAGTGTAATATTTTAAACACCAATTCGCGTAACAGTTCGCCGTGGGAGGCTTCGCCATTGTTAAATCCCTTGCTGCGCATGTCATATTCGCGCAGGAGGGAAATAACCTGCAATGTCTTTCCGATGGAATAATTGGCGGCGGCATGTTCATAGTCCCGCACAAAAAACGGGTGAATGCCCAGTTCCGTTGCCGCATCCCCCTGCATTACACGACCGCCGTGCGCGCGTTTCAAGAAATGCAGTTTCAGTATGCGCGAGAACTCCATGAAAAGCGTGCTTATTGTAACAACCATCGGATACTCGTTGGGATTGTGCGCAAAGTGTTGTATAATGCGGTTTGCCGCCAGTACATCGCGTTTGGAAATGGCGCTGTTCAGTTCAAAGGTATTGTAGTCTTTGCTAATCCCGATATTTTTTTCGATATGTTCGGCGGTGATGCGCCTGTTGCCTTCGGGCAGCACGGTAAAGAGTTTATCCAATTCGTTGGCGATTTTGGACAGGTCTGCGCCCAAGTGTTCGGCAAGTATGGCGCTTGCTTTGGGGTCAATGGCACAGTTTTTTTGTTTCAGGTAACCGGTTATCCAGTCGACTAATTCATTATCGTAGGGCAGGACGGTTTCCAGCACTTCGCCGTGTTTAGCCGCCTGTTTGTAAAACAACGTGCGCTTGTCTACCGCCTTTCCCTTGTAGCATATTACTAACATCGTCGTTTCGGGCGGTTGTTTTACGTATGCTTCCAGTAATTCGATTTTTTTCAGGTCTTGCGCTTCACGCACAATCACCACCTGCCGGCTGGCGATCATCGGGAAACGGCGCGCCGTGTCAATCAACTGCGGCACGGTAGTGTCTTTCCCGTACAGGATAAGCTGGTTAAAACTGCGCTCAGCTTCGGCGAGCACATGCTGTGCAATGTAATTGCCGATTTGGTCGATGTAGTACGCTTCTTCGCCCATCAGCAGGTATACCGGACGGTATTTTTTATTCTTTAAATCCGCCAATATCCGCTCATAGTTTGCAACCGTATCTTTGAATTTTATTTTTGCCATAGTTTTTAGTTTTATCAGCCGTAAGCCGCTACAAGCATACCGGCGTCAGCCTCTTAATCACCTAATCACTTAATCTCTTAATCACCCAATCTCTTAATCACTTAATCACCTAATCACACCTCCATACCTTCGCGCCGGCGTCAAAGGGCGCCAGCTCATCCAGCCCCATAGCGCGGACGGCGGCGGCAATAAGCTCTTCTTCCGGCACGCCGGTGGGACGTTGCTGTTTTGCCAAAAAGTATTTTCCCGCGTCCAGTATCGCTTGCAGCGGCGACATTCCGACCAGTTCCGAACCCGTTACGCGGCATCCCCGCGCCTGCGCCCGTTCGCAGACCGCTTCAAACGCCACATGCAGCGGCGTAACGGCGAGGTCGCACAGGTTCATCGACACCTGCGCCTTGCCATATTCTTCGATATACCACCCGATAGCTTTCACCGCTTTCAACAAGCCGGGTTGCCGGGTTTCGTTGCCGTTGCCGCTGCGCACGAGGCGGCCTTTTTCGCGTATATCGCAGGCGATGGCATGCGCCAGGCGCGTTCCGGCGGTATCCAAATTCACATTGTAAGCAAGCAGGACAGGACGCGCGCCTACGGCAATAGCGCCGCTCTCCGGCACAAAAACAGCAGGACCGAAATCAGGTTTTCCTTCCGGCGTAGCCAATTTTGCCTCCAGCCCTTCGTATTCACCCGAACGGCAGCAGGCAAGGTCGCGGCGGCATTCGTCGAATGCGGCAGCGGCGTAGGCATACACCGGCAGCCGGAGTTCGTCGCCGATACGTTTTCCCAATGCCCGCGCGAGGGCGACGGTTTCTTCCATAGTAATGCCGGACAGGGGAACAAGCGGCAACACGTCCGTAGCGCCGAAGCGCGGATGCGCGCCATAGTGCGTACGCATGTCAATGACTTCCGTTGCTTTTTCCACCGCCCGGAAAGCCGCTTCGCACACGGCGTCCGGCGCGCCGGCAAACGTAACGACCGTGCGGTTCGCCCCTATGCCCGACTCAACATGCAACAATCGCACGCCCTCCACAGCCGCGATGACGCCGGTAATTTGCCCAATGACCGCCTTATCGCGCCCTTCGCTGAAATTCGGAACACATTCGATTGTTTTCATTTTTAATTTCTAATAATTCTTAATCCTCACGGCTATTGTTTCAATTTCCACCTGCGCGCCCATCGGCAATTTGGCGACCTGATAGGCTACGCGCGCCGGGTAGGGTTCGGCGTAGAATTGCGCATACGCTTTATTCATGGCGGCAAAGCCGTCCATGTCGGCAAGCAGGACGGTGGATTTGACCACATGGGAATAATCATAGCCGGCGTCGGCAAGGATAGCGCCAATGTTTTTGAGACATTGTGCCGTTTGCCCGGCGACGCCGCCTTCGGCAAATTTCCCGGTAGCCGGGTCTATCGGCAACTGTCCTGAAATATACAACGTGCCATTGGCTTCTACCGCCTGGCTGTAAGGTCCCACTGCTTTGGGCGCATGGGCTGACTCAATGATTTTTTTCATTCGCTTAATCTTTTTACGAGTTATTATTGCTACAAAAATACAAAAAATACTTGTGAAATGTAAGAGGAAAATGGAGCGTTGAAAGTTGGAAATGGCTGGCGCGATAGCAAATTTTCAATTTTTAACTTTCAATTTTCAATTAAATTTGTACATTTGTCCGGATTTTTGAAGACAGGCAAATGATAGTTTTAGGTATTGAAAGCTCTTGCGACGATACGTCGGCGGCGGTTATCCGCGACGGGGTGTTGTTGTCAAATGTGCTGGCGGGGCAGGATGTACACCGGCTGTATGGCGGCGTTATTCCCGAACTGGCGTCGCGGGCGCATCAACAAAATATTATTCCCGTAACGCACCGCGCACTGGCGGCGGCAGGACTGCAACCGCGCGATATCGACGTTATCGCATTCACGCGGGGTCCCGGACTGATGGGGTCGTTGCTGGTAGGCGCATCGTTTGCCAAAGGGCTGTCGCTTGCTACCGGCGCGCCTTTAGTAGACGTGAACCACCTGCACGGGCATATCCTGTCGCATTTCATTGACCTGCCCGGAAAGGCATTGCCGCATCCGGCGTTCCCGTTCCTCTGCCTGTTGGCGTCGGGCGGGCATTCGCAGTTGATTATCGCCAGGAGTTTTGTAGATTTTGAAATCATCGGGCAAACCATTGACGACGCCGCCGGCGAAGCGTTCGACAAATGCGCCAAAGTGATGGGACTGCCTTATCCCGGCGGTCCGGTAATTGACCGGCTGGCGGCGGCAGGCAATCCGCAGGCGTTCCGTTTTGCCCACCCGCGTGCCGGCGGACTGGATTACAGTTTCAGCGGGCTGAAAACCTCGTTCCTTTATTTCCTGCGCGACCAAACCGCTCAACATCCCGGTTTCATTGCACAGCATACGAATGACCTCTGCGCTTCGCTGCAATATACGATTATCGAAATACTGATGCGCAACCTTGTGAAAGCCGCCGAACAAACCGGCATCCGCGAGATTGCCGTAGCGGGAGGCGTTTCGGCAAATTCCGGGCTGCGCCGCCGCCTGTCCGAAGAAGGAGCTGCACGGAACTGGAACGTCTATTTACCCGAACTCCGTTTCACTACCGACAATGCCGCCATGATTGCCATTACCGGCTACTGCCTCTTCAAAGCCGGACGCCGCACGGCTTTGGACGTGGCGCCCGCAGCAAGAATGGATTGATTTACGGATTTACAGGTTTAGGCTGACGCCGGCATTGTTTGCAGGCCTGCTACTCTATTCAGTGGGATATTCAATGCGGGAGCTCTGGAAGCTACTTTGCCTAATAAATTATACTGCCAAGCGTCGAATGCAGCGTCAGAAGCGGGGATAAAGTCTGTTTTCATTTTTTATTCCTCCTGTTTAAATTATTTAATAATAGGATTATTTTGTGTTATCTTGTGGGTAAACGGGCGTACTCCGTAAAACTTTAAATAAGGTAAATGAAAGTTTAAATATGTCCGGAAAACGTTGATTAAGGTAAATGAAACTTTGACGAAGGTAAATAAAACTTTGATAGAGGTAAATAAAACTTTATAATATGCAAAATTTTTTTGCATTCAGGAAATACACACTTAATGCTATTGTGATTTGTCATTTCTTCCGGCGCGCCGCCATGAATTTTTAAATTTTTAAATCTTTAAATTGTGAAATCTTTAAATCTTTGAATTTAATTTCCTTCCCGTTTTACAAATAAATTTCTTATCTTTGCAGACTTTTTAGCGCATAGCGTTATGCCCGACGACTAAGTTAAACCGCCACTCGGTTGGCACAAAACAACAGCGTAATGACGCCGGTAACCGTATCCGCCGTATCGTACCTTAACACGGTGCCTTTCCTCCACGGGTTGAAACAATCCGCCATAGACAAGGCTATCCGGCTATCGCTGGCGCCGCCGGCAGAAAGCGCCGCCCTGTTTGAAGCCGGGCAAACCGACGTGTCGCTGTTGCCGGTAGCCGCTATTCCGCATTTATCTTCCTGCCATTTTATAAGCGATTATTGCATCGGGGCAAGCGCCGCCGTCCGCACGGTGGTATTGCTGTCGAATACGCCCTTGCCGGATATGCACACTGTTTACCTTGACCCGCATTCGCGCACGTCCGTCCTGTTGGTGCAAATACTTGCCGGACGTTACTGGAACATCCGCCCGGCGTTCCTGCCGCTCGACCCGTCGCTGCTTCCCTTGAAAACAGGCGAGGGTTGCGTATTGATAGGCGACAAAGTCTTTGACCACGAAACGCAATATACCTTCCGGTACGATTTGGCGGAAGCGTGGCTGCGCTTTACGGGCAAGCCTTTTGTATTTGCCGCATGGGTGAGCCGGGAAAAATTACCCGCCGGTTTTTTGCTCTCGTTTAACGAAGCATTGCGCTATGGCGTCACGCACATCGGCGAAGCCATTGCCGCCGAAGCCGCCCGCTTCGACGCCGCTTTAGCCGCCGGTTATTTAACGCACAATATTGATTACGCTTTCGACGAGGCGAAACGTCAGGGAATGGAACTCTTCTGGCAGTATTTGGCGCACGGCGCCGTTCCTAAATCCGTAAATCTGTAAACAGGAAATTCATGGTAACCATCTTTTATAAATCGGAAAAGCATATCCAAAATTCCAACGACCTTTCGTTGTTGAACGAGTTAGGCTATAACGATATCCTGTGGATTGACCTGAACGAACCCGACGGCGACGAGAAACGGGCGGTAGAAGAATTTATCGAAATATCGTTGCAGTCGCGGGCGCAAGCCGAAGAAATCGAAAGCTCGTCGCGCTATTCCGAAACCGACCATGCAATCTTTGCCAACAGCAACTTCCTGCTCGCCGCACCGGAAACGTATGTAGAAGAACCGGTGTCATTCATCATCGTACAGGAAATGCTGGTTACGCTGCACCATTCGCAACTGCGCAGTTTTTCCGACATTGAACGGCGGCTGCTTGCCAGCCACCGCATCTACCCGACCGGCTACCATTTGATGATTGCCATACTGGAAAACCGTATCGATATTGACGCCGACATGATAGAACTGCTGGCAAAGGACATTTCGCAATTGAATAAACGGATTGGCGCCAATGACAGCATCAACCAGGAAATTTTGTTGGACATAAACCAACTGCAAGAAAATACAATGGTCATCCGCGAAAACATTATCGACAAGCAGCGGGTGGTTTCAAGCATCATGAAAAGCGATAAATTCCCCGGCGATATTTACCCCAAATTAAATGTGCTTATCCGCGACGTCGGCTCGCTGATAAACCATACCGACTTCAGTTTTGAACGCTTGGAATACTTGCAAAACACCGTGCTGGGGTTGGTGAATATCGAGCAGAATAAAATTATCAAAGTATTCACCGTCGTAACGCTATTCTTCATGCCGCCGACGCTGATAGCAAGTATTTACGGCATGAACATCCAATTGCCTTTTGCCAACATAGGCGCATGGAGCTTCCCGGTTACGGTGGCAATGATGGTTTTATCATTTTTACTCACGTTAATATATTTCAAACGTAGAAAAATCTTATAGTTTATATGAAATTCCGTTATTTATTTATTACTTTACTCTTTTTTGGAATACTCCTGTTTGCCATGCTGTCATTGGTATTGGAGGTATCGGAAGAAATGAACAAACCGGTTTCCGCGCCTGTTGCCCATCCTGTTTCCGAACTTTCGCAGGCAACCGAACCGCCTGCCGACAAACCGGCGCAGGAAGTTGCCCCTGCGCCCGAACAAACGGCGACATCCGTTCAAACACCCGCTACAGTTACGCCTCCGGCGGTAAATGCACCCGCCGGCGATTTATACGACCCGCAGAAATGGGAGGCTATCCGCAAAAAATACGCCGGCATACAGCCGGCAGAATGGGGCGAACAGGTCAGCGGCGCGGTGCAAAAAGTGAATGTTCCCCAGTCGAACGAACGGATATTGTTTTTAACATTTAATGTATATACAAAAAACCAGCCGGAGGTATTTAATTTTTTACGGCAACATAATATAAAAGCCACGCTCTTCCTTACCGGCACATGGGTGCGCCGGAATGCCGGGCAGGCGCGGGAAATAGGCGCATTGCCCGCGCTGTTTGAAATAGGAAACCACGGCAACCGGAATATCGCGTTATCGGTAAACGGCGCTGTTGCCTACGAACGCCGGGGAACCGGAAGCCTTGCAGCAGCGCTCGATGAAGTAACGGCGGGAGCCGAAATTATCAAAGACGCCACCGGGCAAACGCCGCGTTATGTACGGTCGTTTTTCAACTATACCGACAACGTAGTGGTGGCGGCGCTGAAAGAAGCGGGAATAAAGACTATCGGCGTAACGGTCTTTGCCGACGGCGGCGGACTGTTCGGTACGGAAAAGATAAAAGACCAAATCCTGAACGCTCCCGGCGGCGCGATCATCCTGTTAAGCATCAATCCCAATTACCCGAATATTTTCAACGGCTTGAAAGCGACTATTGAAGAAATCGAACAGCAAAAACTGCCGGTTCGTTTTGAACACCTGGTAAATTTTGAATCCTATTTCCACTACCGGTAACCCTTACCCGGCAACTGCGGCAACCGGTCGCCGAAACAGCATGAAACGAAAACCGCTTCCAATTCTGGAAAACATACTGATTACAGGACTTGCCGCCGAAGGCAAATCGCTGGCGCATGTCGGCGGCAAAACGCTTTTTGTGCCGCATGCCGTTCCCGGCGATTTGGTGAACGTGCAACTCCTCAAAAAACGCAAAGGTTTTTTGGAAGGACGCATTGCACAACTGCTCGTCCCTTCGGAAGACCGCGTGGCGGCATTTTGCCCGCACTATGAAACCTGCGGCGGCTGTAGCAGGCAAACCCTGCCCTATCCAATGCAATTGCACTACAAACAGCAACAGGTTTTCGACCAGCTTACGCGTATCGGCAAGCTGGCGCTGCCGCCGTTGCAGCCCATCATCGGGGCGGAGCAAACCACGCATTACCGCAATAAATTGGAATTTACTTTTTCCAACAACCGCTGGCTCGCCGCTGCCGAAACTGCCGGCGGAAAACCGGTGGATGAACGGCGTGCCCTGGGGTTCCATATTCCCGGACGGTTTGACAAAGTGCTCGACATCGACCGGTGCTACCTGCAAGCTGAACTGTCAAACACGATCCGCACGGCTGTTAAAGCGTATGCCATCCAAAATAATTTGCCTTTTTTTGATTTACGCACCCAGCAGGGCTTGTTGCGTAACCTGATTATCCGCAATACCGTTAAGGGCGAATGGATGGTTATCGTCGTATTTGCCTGTGCCGACCAGCCGGCGTGCGAAGCTTTGCTTGCTTTCCTGCAGCAGCGTTTCCCGCAGATTACTTCATTGCTGTATGCCATCAACGGAAAACGCAATGACACGATTACCGACCTGCCGGTGCATACCTTTGCCGGCAGCAACTATATGGAAGAACAAATGGAAGACCTGCATTTCAGGATAGGGGCAAAATCGTTCTACCAAACCAATTCATCACAGGCATGCCGCCTCTATGGCGTGGTGCGCGAAATGGCGCAACTCACCGGCAACGAAAATGTGTATGACCTCTATACCGGCGCGGGCACTATTGCGCTGTTTGTGGCGCGGCAGGCGCGGCAAGTAACCGGCGTGGAGTATGTGCCCGAAGCGGTGGAAGACGCCCGCTGGAATGCCGGGCGCAATAATATCCGCAATGTATCGTTCCATGCGGGCGACATGAAAGATATCCTCTGCGCAGGATTTATACAGGCGCACGGCGCGCCGGATGTGGTAATTCTTGACCCGCCGCGCGCCGGCGTCCATCCCGGGGTGGCGGAAGCTTTGCTGCAAATACTTCCCCAGCGGTTAATCTACGTCAGCTGCAATCCCGCAACGCAGGCGCGCGATTTGGCGTTGCTCGCTGCGCATTATGCCATTGAACAGGTACAGCCGGTCGATATGTTCCCGCACACGCACCATGTCGAAAATGTGGTGAAATTAGTCGTAAATTGAAAATTGAAAGTTCGCCGGCGTGCCAGCCAGTCCATAATCCATTTTCAACTTTCAACTTTCAACTTTCAACTATGTTTGTGCAAAACTGCTTGATAACATTCTGTGAAAACCCTTGCACCGTAAGGAAATTTAATGTAGCTTTGTGCTGCGCTGACGCAATCAGCACAGCACAGCACAGCACAGCACAGCACAGCACAGCAGACTTTCCCGCTTAAATACTAAAAAAATCGAACAAAATTCCGGTGCGCCCTGTTTGGCCGTTGCCGCGATTTCTTTTGATTTTCCATATCCCCGCTATGCTTTTGGCATGCGGGGTTTTTTACTGTTTTATTCACCAAAAAAATTTATGTGTTATGGCATTACTTTACAACAAAGTAGAGCGTGGCAATCCATTGGATAAGACCGCGCCGAAAAAATGGTATGCCGTCCTGAAAAGTTTGGGGCAAATTACCGAAAGGGACGTGGCAATTATGGTTGCCGACGAAACCACCCTCAACCGCAAAGAAGCCGAACTGGCTTTAGACCAAATGGAAAAAGTGCTTATCAGGCTTTTGCTCGACGGGCACAGCGTCCAGTTAGGCGACTGGGGGTCGTTCCACCTTACCTGCAACAGTTCCCCTTCCGACACGAAAGAGGAAGTAACGGCAAGCAACATCACCAACCTCAACATCCGCTTTACGCCGGGAAAGGAATTGAAAGAAGCAATTAAGAAAGCTAC
>JAITKG010000156.1 GCA_031278495.1 Prevotellaceae bacterium
TCGGCGACGTAATAGGCTTTGCAGTCGCGAAACCTTATGTCAAATTCGACCTCGTAAATGTCGCCAGAGGTTTCCCATTCCACATCGGACGCCTTTGGAAAATCAGCCCGGAATTTTTGCTGAAGATTCGCCGGCGGGACAACATCCCGCGAATGGGACGCTTTGTGCGTTTTAATCTTTTCTACAATTTCTTCGTTGGAATACCGGGTGGAAATTGCCGGATTCTGTGCTGCCGCCGACTGTATGAAAAACAGAGCCGCTGCCATGCTTAAAATTTTTAACTGTTTCATTTCTGTATCTTTTTTTTAAAAAAATTTGCCGGCAAAATAAATTTTTCTACGCCCGCTGCCAAGTCCTCTTTAAAATCTTCAACGTACCCATGGATATGCGTATCTATAAATTTCACGTGGTAAAATTTTATCCTTTTTACAAATATACGAAAATTATTTCAACCGGAAAGTCCGTGCATCCCTGCACTGCGTTCCGCTTCGCTGCACTTGCACGGGGTTATCAACATCCCGCCCCTAACGGGGCGATGAAAGAAGCCCCCCAGCCCCCGAAGGGGGAATGAGAAAGCTTCATGTTATTGTAATTTTTGTTCACTGTTTTTGTCGTAAGTCAACCGCCGCGGCAGCCAATTCGTAATTCCTAATTCTTAATTCTCCCGGTGTTCCTTGCGCAGCAAGTCCAGTACGGTTTTTACGGGATTGAACGTAGCGAGGGGAACTTCCACAAACACGGTATTCCAGTTGCTCATGGCGCCGTTCCAGAGTCCCGGCAGTTCTTGCGCTCTGAGCGTTTTGCCGTCTTTGCTTTTCGTGGAAATGAAGCCGGTCGCGGGGTCGCGGAAATGAAGCAAATCAAATTTCCCGCCTTTATAATCGCGGAACGAACAAACCAAATCCACCGGATTGAAGTGGGTAGCCGCATTAAAGTGTTTTTTCACCTCCGGGTCATTCAAATCCAGTTGCACGCTTTCGGCAATTTGCAACGACAGCGAACCGTCGGCATCCCTTGCAATAAAAGGACCGCCGCCCGGCTCCCCAACATTTTTTACCATACCGCAAACACGCAAAGGCCGGTTGAGTTTTGCATACAGCAACGGCGCATATTCTTTTTCCGGCACCTCCGGCAATGTGATGCAGAAAGCGTTTTCCAAAAACAGGGCTATTTTCTTTAATTGGAGCGCGTCCGGATTATTTTCTATTTGCGCAATGTAATGATATATTTGTTCGCGCAATTGCAGCAACAAGCCTGCCAGTACTTTTTTCCAATGGATGGTTTCCGCTTTCAGGGCGTCGGTTACCACGTTGTCGATGTTTTTCACAAAGACCACGTCTTCCTCCAGTGCGTTGAGGTTTTCGAGCAGCGCGCCATGCCCGCCCGGACGGAAAAGCAAGCTATTATCGGCATTCCGGAAAGGACGGTTGTTCCCGTCTGCCGCAATCGTGTCGGTTGATTTTTTTTGTTCCGAAAAAGTTATTTCAAAGGTTACGCCGAACTGTTCTTCGTATTGCGATTGTACTTTTTTCAGCAAACCGGCAAATTTGCTGCGGTGTCCGGGCGATACGGTAAAATGCAAACGCGCCACATTGCCGGCGTCTTTGGCGTACAAAGCCGCTTCTACCAAGTGTTCTTCAAAAGCGGTACGCGCGCCGCCGGCATATTTATGAAAAAGCAGCAGTCCTTTCGGGAGGTTGCTGTAGTTCAATCCGGCTTCGTCCAGCAACGCATTCAAGACCGCTAAACGGTCGTCCGGCTTAAAGGCAGCCGTTTTTTTCAATTCGTCATAAAATGCAAATTTATCCAGCGAAGCGAAAAACGCCGCGCTGTCATTGCTAATGGCTGTGTCGGAATTTTTTGCCAATGCCATTTTGGTTTCGAGCAAATCCTTAAACATCCGTGTGGCAGCGCCCGAAGCAGGAACGAATTTTATGCGCCGCCCGCTCCAATTATCGAAAAGCTGCACTAATCCGGTTTGCGTTTCCGTGTCTAATTGCCTAATCCCCTTGCCCGGCGCAGCCGGCGATACAACGGTTAGATAAGGAAAACCCGTGCGGAAATTTTGTAATTGCCGTTCGGCTTGTTCCACACTGATGCCCGCTTGGGACAATTGTTCTAAATCATAAAGGTTAAACATGGCGATTGGATTTCTGATTGCTAATTCCTAATTTCTAATTGGCGCGCCGGCTTCATTGCTCATTGTTCCGGCGTTTTTAACTCTTATTTCCGGTGTATTGCGTAAAGGATATTTGTTGCGCAATTGTTCAAAATTTTGCGGTTGTGCACGCAGTAATTTATCATCTTCGAGGATGGGATAAGCTGCTGTAAGGAGCGTCCGCAAACGGTTTTTGCCGCAAGGAATATCAATATGCGTTTTCTCAGCGGCGAAAGTTGCCGTGAAATTTTTCAATGCGCCGATATCAAAAAACGTTGCCAATGCCCGCACGACCATCGTTGTGGCATTGCTCTTCCCCTGTATGGAATAGCCTGCAATGTGTGGCGTGGCAATGTCGGCAGCCGCAAGCGTGGCGGGGTGGATGTGCGGTTCGTTTTGCCAAACGTCCAACACTACCGCGCCCAATTTTTTGCGATAACGCAACAAGGCTGCTTCGTCTGTAACCTCCCCGCGCGAGGTGTTGATGAACGCTGCGCCGCGTTGCAGACGTTCAAAAAAAGCGTCGCTTGCCAAATTCCTTGTACAGCCGGTCAGCGGCACATGGAGCGTCACGCTGTTGGCGCATTGCAGCAGTTCTTCCAATTCGACAAATCCTGCCGCCCCTTCGCGCGCCGCGCGGGGCGGGTCATTCAAGAGTACCCGCATTCCCAAGTGGGCAGCCAGCGCGCTCACTAAACGCCCGATATTTCCTGCGCCGATAATTCCCAACGTGCGTTCCTGTATGTTTTTCCCGGTAAGCGGTTCTATTGCCAACAAAGCGGTTATCACGTATTGCGCAACGGCTGCCGCATTGCAGCCGGCTGCTGAAAAAACAGTAATACCGTTTTGCCGGCAGTAGCCCGTATCAATATGGTCGGCGCCGACGGTAGCAGTGGCAACGAAACGAACGGATGAATGCGCCAGTAACTTTGCATCGCAACATGTACGGGTGCGGATTAAAAGCGCATCAGCGTCTTTGAGCAGGGCGGGGGAAATGGCGTTGGCAGGCGCATAAACAACTTCGGCATACGGCTCAAAAACGCCCTGCAATAACGGGATATTTTCATCGGCTACAATTTTCATCACTGCAAAATTAGTTCGTCAATTACCTTCGCGCCCGCCTGCTGGTTGATTTTTTCTACTATCTCGGCGCGCATCATGAACAGTTGCTGGCGCACGATGGAAGAGTCTAACTGTACAAAAAATTTCCGGTTGGCTATATATTTTTTTCGTGTAACCCGCGTTACCGTCAGTCCCAACAGCTCGTCCCACAATAAAAGCGCGCGCGTTTCCAACAATTTATTTTCCAACCCTTCGTCGAGGACATATTGTTGTAACACGTCTTTCAGTGGTAATATTTTACTTTGCCTTTTCATTGTATTATCGCCGGGCGGCAGTAAAAACGCCCTGTTTCGCAGTGAATATCGTATAATCTTGGGTGAGTTCCTTCACCATTTTGTCGAGGCGGATTTTGTTACTGTCGGTTAAAAATATTTGCCCGAACGCTTCGTGTGCAACCATTGCAATCAATTGCTGCACGCGGCGTTCGTCGAGTTTATCGAAAATGTCATCCAATAATAACAGCGGATGTTGCTTGTTGTGCTGTTTTAGGAATTCGTATTGCGCCAGTTTCAATGCAATCAGGAATGTTTTTTGTTGTCCCTGCGAACCCACGCGGCGCAAGGCATACCCGCCGAGATGCATCGCGATGTCGTCGCGGTGAATGCCCACAGTGGTATGTTGCATGACGCGGTCGCGACCGGCATATTGCAGGAGCAATTCGTTCAATCCGCCGTTATCCAAATCTGAACGATAGTCCAGCGTAACCTGTTCCTTATTTTCCGAAAGGGTTTTGTAGATGCCGGAAAAGAAGGGCTGCAAGCCGGCAACCAGCGTTTTCCGGCGGTCATAAATCAATTGCGCATGTTGCGCCAACTGTTCATTGAGCGCCAGCAGCAGCTCGGAAGCCGCGCCGGAAGGCGTTTTCAGTAATTTGTTGCGTTGCGCAAGGAAATGATTGTAATGCGTAAGCGCATGCAGGTATGCGCGGTCTATCTGCACCAGCAACGTGTTCATGTATTTTCGCCGTTCTTCGCCCGATTCATTTATCAGGCTGTTATCCACAGGCGCAATGATTACCAACGGAAGCAAGCCGAGATGGTCGGACAGGCGGTCGTAAGTTTTGTTGTTACGTTTAAGCGCTTTCCCTTCGGCGCGTTGTACGCTGCAGGAAACAGTATCTTCCGCGCCGTTGCGCCGGTAGCGTCCCTGCAAAAGGAAAAAGGCTTCGTTGTGGCGGATATGGGAATAGTCGCTGCCGCCAAAGCAACTTTTAGCCATCGACAAATAATACACGGCGTCCAGCAGGTTGGTTTTGCCTTCGCCATTCTCCCCGACAATACAATTGATATTCGGCGAAAAATCCAGTTCCGCCGAGGCGATATTCTTAAAATCCGTTATAGATAAATGGTGCAAAAACATGTGTACAAAGATACATAATTTGTGTTGAATGTAAAATCGAAAAAAATTTGTAGTGGAAGCCCCCTAATCCCCAAAGGGGGAACGGAATTTACAGATTTACGGATTTACAGATTTACAGATTGGGGCTGGCGCGGCAGCTAATGTGGAGATGTGAAGATGTGGAGATGTGAAGATGGGGCTGGCGCGGCAGCTAATGTGAAGATGTGAAGATGTGGAGATGTGAAGATAGGGCTGGCGCATAAGTTTCATTGTTTATTTACAGGTCAGGCGCTGATCGGGCGCTCGTTCAGGCGCTGATCGGGCGCCCGTTCAGGTATTGGAACGGGTGTTCGTTCAGGTGCAGAACGGGTGTTCGTTCAGGTATTGGAACGGGCGCTCGTTCAGGTATTGGAACGGGTGTTCGTTCAGGCGCAGAACGGGCGCCCGTTCAGGTATTGGAACGGGTGTTCGTTCAGGCGCAGAACGGGTGTTCGTTCAGGTGCAGAACGGGCGCCCGTTCAAGTGGCTAACCGATAGGGTTTCATCATAAGACCATGGCTGCCAATACATTTGAACTTTCTTCCGGTGCAAATTTTACTGCTTGCCCAATGCCGCCAACTGTTCTTCGATAGCCTTGATGCGCGCTTCGCCATCAGACAGTTTTTTGCGCTCCAGTGCGACAACCTGCTCCG
>JAITKG010000171.1 GCA_031278495.1 Prevotellaceae bacterium
GAAGATGTGGCTGGCGCGGCAGCAACTTTCAACTGCACCGTCATTCCGACCGGAAACCTACTTTTGGCAATTGCCAAAACCTTGCCGACGACTGGAAACCTACTTTTGGCAATTGCCAAAACCTTGCCGACGACTGGAAACCTACTTTTGGCAATTGCCAAAACCCTGCCGACGACCGGAAACCTACTTTTGGCAATTGCCAAAACCTTGCCGACGACCGGAAACCTACTTTTGGCAATTGCCAAAACCCTGCCGACGACCGGAAAATGTGAAAATGTGGCTGACGCGTCAGCCAATTAGTCACATTAAATAATTACTCACATTAGCACATTAGCACGTCATTCCGACCGGAGCGGCGAGGTACGAGCCGCGCAGCGGAGGAATCTGTCCCCGCAGGCAGGGTGGGCTTTGTTTTTGGGAAAGAGTATGAAATATTTTAGTATATTTGCACAATCATTTAGGAAATGAAAGAAATAACATTCATATATTAACGGTCAATGGGTAGCGATTGTTCGCTATGATTGTGCGCATGGCTTTTTTCATCGTGATGTATTGTTCCCCAATGGCGATAAGGAAAAGCAATCTATTGAAATGGACTCGCTGAAAAGCGCCTCCAAATATGCGGAACAGGATTTGAAAGACCGCTGGGAATGGTACCGGGAACGATATATAAAAAAATTAAAAAAATAATAACGATGACACACAAAGAGACAGTACAACGGAATATCGGCTTGACATTTGACTTCGTGAGCTATTTGTACGACAATCCGGATGAGTTGGATAAACTTCCCGATAATTTTATGCTGGAATTTAAAGAAAAAGATTTTCCGGAAATAGAGCCGAAACAGCGTACGGAATCACCCGCCCGGACAATGGAAAAGCAATATGTGCGCGTACGGAATGCTTTTGCGCCATTGTAAGCCAATATTCCTGCCCTTGCAATGACGCAGCCCTGCGACTTTTGAAACAGCGGTTTGTTTTTTGCGAGCCGCGCAGCGGAGGAATCTGTCCCCGCAGGCAGGGTGGGCTTTGTTTTTGGGGAAGAGTATGAAATATTTTAGTATATTTGCATCATAATTATAGCGCTCCGGTATGATGAAAACAACGAACGAATATATCCGCCTGTTACGCCGGTTTGAGCGTGCGCATGCCGCCGAATACGGCATCATCCGTATGGGAATATTTGGATCGGTTGCCCGCAAAGAACACACCAATGACAGCGATATTGATGTGGTGGTACAACTAAAGCAACCCGATCTTTTTACATTGGCGGGAATAAAATTAGACCTCGAAAAATTATATCACAAACCGGTTGATGTGGTAATTTATTCCGATACCATGAATGCTTTCCTAAAACAACAGATAGACCGGGAAACCTTATATGCCTGAACGGTTATTTATATTGGAAATAATATCACAAATTGAGGCGGCTATTGAAAAAGTAGTCGTTCGCTTTGCAACGGTAAAGACTGTTGATGATTTTACACATAGCCCGTCAGGGATGGAAAAATTGGATGCTGTTTGTATGCAGATTATTGTCATAGGCGAACTGCTAAAAAAATTGGATAAAGTTACACACGGCGCCTTACTTCAAAAATATTCGCAAGTGGAATGGAAGAAAGCAATGGCTATGCGTGATATTATTACGCATCATTATACCAGCAGTGTAGACGCCGAAGTTGTTTATAATACTTGCAAAAACAAAATCCCCTCTCTGCAAGAAGGGATAAGACAACTCAAAAAAGCATTCCTTACAGCTTAAAAGCCGCGCAGCACACGTCCTGAAAACGTTTAGCTTTTCCTCGCCACATAAATCATCTCGGAACGCAACCCAAACCGGCGCACATCCTGCGCCGGCAGCATTTTTGCATAATCCACTGTTTGCACGTGGAAGCCGGCTCCGGCGAGGCGGTCGGGGTAGTCTTCGCCGTATTCGCGCAGGTGGTCGCTTTGCCCGTAGGCTTTGAGGCGCGCTTGCGGCGCAGTGATGGAAGGGTCTTCGTACGTTTCTTTTTTCCCCGCAGTAACCGGCGAGAGCATCACGCCCCATCCGCCGGGACGCAGCACGCGGAACATTTCCCGCATCGCCAGCCGGTCGTCCGCCACATGCTCCAGCAGGTGGTTGCAGAAAATTACATCGAATGTGTTTTCGCCAAAGGGAATGTGCTGCACATCCATTTTTATTTTCGCCCAGGGGCTTTCGAGGTCTGCCGTAAAATAATCATCGCCCAGCAGCTTTTTGAAATGACGGATAAAACACCGCTCGGGAGCGATGTGCAGCAAACGGCAAGGTTTGTGAAAGAAACCGGTTTCGTTTTTCAGGTACAGCCACAGTAGCCGGTGTCGCTCCAGTGACAGGCAATGCGGACACAGCGCATTTTCGCGGGAATGTACATAGCCGTAGGGCATAAATTTGCGGTAAGCATGGCGGCATATTGGGCAACGCACGTTACGTCCCGCATAGAAAATCCCCACGGCGGGCATAACCAGCCGCGCCGCCGGCTGTATCCACTTACGGGGAATATGATTGATGAATATGCGGATGAGTCTTTTCATGACAAGTTGAAAGTGGGGAGTTGAAAGTTGCCTGCGCTGCAACCTGTTTTCAACTTTCAACTTTCAATTTCCAACGCTTAAATTCCGCTGAAACTTACGCCGTCGAACAGGAGGGAGGGCGTGCGCCACGAAGTGTTGAGGCGTGCGTCGTTGCCAATTTCCGCCAAGCGTTCCCAGAGGGTAAGCATGTTGCCGGTGATGTTCATTTCCGACACCGGCTTCACTAATTTCCCGTTTTCAATAAGGAAGCCTTCCACGCCAAACGAGAAGTCGCCCGTAGAGCTGTTGCTGTTGCCGCCGTTGAAGCTGGTAACCAAAATACCTTTTTTCAATTGCGCAATCAATCCTTCCAAATCTTTATCGCCCTGTTTGAAGGTAAGGATGGACGCGCCGCTAATGGTAGGCTGCATTTTCAGCCGGTTGGCATTATAGGTATCAATAAAGTAGGTTTGCAGTACGCCGTTTTCGATAATCGTGCGCGGGCGGGTAGCGACGCCTTCGTTGTCGAACCAGCGGCTGCCTCCCGCCTGCGGAAGGTGCGGCTCGTCGGACAGTGTCCATTTCCCGGAAGCGATTTTTTGACCTAACTTGTCGATTAAAAATGAATTTTTCTGCGCCAGCGCATTCCCGTTTAATGCAGAGATAACGGGCGAAAGCAATTTCGATACGTTCATGTTATCGACAATCATCGGATAAACGCCCGATTTGATTTTTTCTTGCCCGAGCTTGCGCAGTGCGCGTTCCAACGCTTTTTTGCCGATACCTTCTTTTTGCAGTTTGTCCCAGAATAGCGACTCGTCATACCACCATGATTCGGGGCGTGCGTCGCCGTCGCTCTTGAGCGAAACGCTCGCATAGATGTTAAATGCCGTTTGCGCTTTCTCGCCTTCAAAACCGTTGCTGTCTACCAGGTAGCTGAACCAGTCCCCGTCGCCGTACGAACCCGAAACGGACACAATGCGCGGGTCGGTTTGATAGACTTCTTCCACCGCTGCTTTTGCCAGTTGCAGTTTTTCGTCGGGTTGCAGTTGTTCAAACTGCTTGTCGTAGCAGGCGTCGGGCGCGTCGTTTCCCTTGTAGTACAAATCGGGATTGGGGAGCGTCCGGTGGGGGTCTTCCGCCAGATAGCGCGTAGCGTCAATCGCATTTTTGATGAATTTCTTCAGTTCGTTTTCCTCTATCCGGTTTGTGGAGTACGAGCCGAAACGCCCGTCCACAAACAGCGAAATGGATAACTGGTTTTGCGACGACTGCTGCAACTGTTCCAGTTTTGTGTCGCGATATTCAAAAGAGCTATCGGTGCCGCAACCGATAGAAATCCGGCTTGCCGAGCAGCCGTTTTGTTTGGCAAATCCCAGCATATCCTGTGCAAGGTCTTTATGTTTCTTTGTAATCATTGTTTAATGTGATTTATTGTTTAATGTGCTAATGTGATGAATTGTTTTTGCAGTTAGCGCAGTTAGTGAAGTTAAGCGCAACTGCCCACTGTCATTCCCCGCCGACGGTTAGTTTTTTAACTAATACCGACGGCAGTCCCAGCGATACCGGCACGCTTTGGTTGTTCTTCCCGCACGTCCATGTGCTGCCGTCGAGTTGCTGGTTGTTGGCGACCATCGTTATATCGGCAAGCGCTTTTGGACCGTTGCCAATAACGTTGATGTCTTTAATGGGGCGCGTGAGTTTGCCGTTTTCGATGAGGTAGCCCGATTTCACAAAAAACGTGAAATCGCCCGCGCCAATCTGCACCTGCCCGTTGGTGAAAACAGAAGCATACACGCCGTTTTTCACGCTCGCGATGATTTCTTCTTCGGTGGCGTTGCCGTTTTCCATATACGTGCTGCGCATGCGGGGCATGGGCGCAAAGCGGAACGATTCGCGCCGCCCGTTGCCGGTGGGCGCCACGCCGTAATGTTTCGCGCTGATGCGGTCATGCAGGTAGCTGGTCAGGACGCCATTGGTAACGATATATGTTTTCTGTCCCGCTGTGCCTTCGTCGTCGAAGTTAATCGCGCCGCGGTTGCCGGCAATCGTGCCGTCGTCGGCGATATTGATGTGTTCGTCGCAGACTTTTTTACCGAAGAGGTCGGAGAAAATGGAAATATTTTTGCGGTTGAAGTCCGCTTCAAAGGCGTGACCAATGGCTTCGTGCAGGAGGATGCCCGAACTGCCCGCCGCCAAGACCACCGGCAATTCGCCGCCTTTCGGTTTCACCGCCTTGAACATGCGCGCCGCGCCTTCGGTGGCTTCGCGGGCAATGGTTTCCACTATGTCGTCGGTGAGAAATTCCACGCCTTTGCGGAAACCGCGATTGGAGTAGAAGTTTTCCGTTTTCCCGTTTTCTTCCATAATGCAAGAAACGTTCAACGTAGTCATTGGTCTGTAGTCGGCGCATAAGACGCCGTCGGAATTACAGAACAGGATGTACGACGTGCTGTCGTCCTGCGACGCCATGACTTTCACCACGCGGTTATCCAAAGCGAAACAGCGGTCGTTGAGTTTTTGCACGTAGGGCATTTTGTCCTTTACCGACACGTCTTCCCACGAGGTTACGAAAGGATAGTAATTCGTAAACGTGGTTTCGCTTACATTGACCGCTTTTACCGTTGCGTTGCCGGATGCGATGCGCGCGGCGGTGCGTGCGGCTTTCAGCATTTCGTCCATCGTGATGTTTTCTACATACGCATAGCCGGTCTGGTCGCCCACGATCACCCGCACGCCCATGCCAAAATCAATGTTGGAATAAGCGCGGTTCACCGCCCCGTCTTGCAGCGAAAGCTGGTTATAAAACGTATGTTCAAAGAATAAATCGGCATAGTCGCCGCCTTTTTCGAGGGCTGCGGCTATTACTTTTTTCAGTTCATTTTCGGATACGCCGAAATGCGCGAGCATCAGCGCAACGCCCTCTTTCGTGCCTGCGTGGCACGATTGTAAAAGATTTGGCAGCAATGCCGCCCCTACTAATGCCATTCCGCCTGTTTTTATAAAATCCCGTCGTTGCATAATGTTTTTTTTTATGTGATTAGTTGTTTAATGTGACCATACTATATAAATATAACGAATAAACCGGTAATTTGCTGCATCAAAAATACAAAAAAATAAATATAATGCGCATCAGTCCCAGTTGAGTATTTTCAGAAAGTCATATTCTGCGGGGTTGGGGACGTATTTTTTTGCCGCTTCGTAGTCGTCGGGCGTAACAAAGTGCAAAACATATTTTATTATCGATTGTACAAACTGCCCGTCAATATCGACTATGCGCGGCGGGATTTTGCCGGTTTTCGGGTCTTGCAGGTCGCGCAGGAAGAGCGGCGCTACATCGCCGAAATTATTTACATACACCATACATCCCGTATGCCCCGCTTTGAAGAGGTCATACACGCCAAAGCCCAACAGCGAGCAGTATTGGCGGTCGTAGGCAATAGGCACGTCGCAGCGTACTTCATAACCTATTTCCACCGGGCGGATTTTCACTTTCAGCTTTAATGCCGAAATTTTATTTTCGATCATTTCGCAAAAGATATGCGCTTTGGAAACCTTTCCCAGTTCGGGATGCCCATGGTCGTCGTACGAAAAATTAACGCCCGATTTATTTATTTCCTCCTCGCTCAATTCATGGAAAACCCCTTCGGAAATAACCGCCGCGCCGTATTCTTCGCCCATAACTTTCCGCTTGAGGATGGACGAAATGACGAGGTTCACAATTTTGTCGCAGGTGATGGTTGTTTTATTAAACATTTCGGGTATCACAATCATCGGGTAATGGCATGCCGCACCGATACCAAATGCCAGATGCCCTGCCGAACGCCCCATAGCCGCTACGATAAACCAGTTGGCGCTGGTGCGGGCGTCTTCATATACGACGGTAGCGATGTTCGCTCCTTCGGAACGCGCCGATTCATAACCAAACGTAGGCGTGCCGTTGGGTAACGGTAAATCGTTGTCAATGGTTTTCGGGACGTGGATATTGGCTATCGGATATTTTTTATCTGCTAAGAATTTAGCTACGCGGTTCGCCGTAGAAGCCGTATCGTCGCCCCCTACGGTAACCAGCAGTTTGATGTTGTTTTTTTTGAAAAAATCGAGGTTGAAACGCTGTTCAAAATCTTCGCTGGTGGGTTTGTAGCGGCTCATGGTAATCGCCGAGCCGCCCCGGTTGAAGATATCGTCGGCAAACAGGAAATCAATGTCCGTTGTGCGTGGCGATTTTTGGAAAATACTGCTGTAGCCCCCATGCAAGCCGATGACGCGATAGCCGTTCCTCAAAAAAACTTTCGCTACGCTGCCTACTACTGTGTTCATTCCCGGCGCAGGTCCGCCGCCGGTTAAAATTGCAATTGCATCATTCATGTTACTTATATTTATAAGGTGTTAAGATTTGAGGGACAAAAGTACAAAATTATTTTTAATTTCTGATTGCGCAGGGCATGAAAGGTAAAGAGCCACCAGCGCACTG
>JAITKG010000006.1 GCA_031278495.1 Prevotellaceae bacterium
GCGAGCCCCGAAGGGGCGGGGCTTAATTTCCGGAACAGTATTCAGATTTAACAAAAAACAAACTTTTTATGTGAAAAATTCCACCCCTGAAAACAATGGTTGCATTTACTACTTGAATCTGTCTTATTTGCGAAGGTAATTATTCCTTTTCATTCAGCGCCGCCCACAGCAGGTCTTTCAGTTGCGGAATGTTTTTGCCGGAGATGGAAGAAATAAAGATATGCGGAACTTTTTCCGGCAATGATTTTTTAATTTCTTTTTCTAATTCCCCGTCCAGCAAGTCGCTTTTGGAAATAGCTAAAACCCGTTGTTTGTCGAGCAATTCGGGATTGAATTGGCGGAGTTCATTTAACAGTATTTTATATTCCCCGGCGATGTCCCTGCTGTCGGCGGGGACAAGGAATAGCAACAGGACATTGCGTTCAATATGGCGCAGGAAGCGCAAACCAAGCCCCCGTCCTTTGTGCGCGCCTTCAATAATTCCGGGAATATCCGCCATGACGAATGACTGGTTATCGCGGTATGCTACGATACCTAAATTCGGCTCCAGTGTAGTGAAAGCATAGCCGGCGATCTTCGGTTTGGCAGCCGATACAACCGACAGCAACGTGGATTTTCCCGCATTGGGGAACCCGACCAGCCCTACATCGGCTAACAGTTTTAGTTCAAAAACAAACCAGTCCTCTTCGCCGGGTTCGCCCGGCTGGGCATAGCGTGGCGTTTGGTTGGTAGGGGTTTTAAAATAGGCGTTTCCCATGCCGCCGCGTCCGCCGTGTAATAATACTTTTTCTTCGCCGTCTGCTGTTATTTCGGCTATTATATCATCCGTTCCGGCGCGTTTGGCAACTGTTCCAAGCGGTACATCCAGGATAATGTCTTTACCGTTGGAGCCGTGGCATAAGGCGCCGCTTCCCGCACCGCCGGCTTCCGCGCGGATATGTTTGCGGTACTTCAAATGGATAAGCGTCCAAAGTTGTTCATTCCCGCGCAGGATAATATGTCCGCCGCGCCCGCCGTCGCCGCCGTCGGGACCGCCTTTGGGTATATATTTTTCCCTGCGCAAGTGCACAGACCCTTTCCCGCCCGCGCCGGACGCGCAGAATAAACGCACATAGTCTATAAAATTGGAAACAGCCACTTTTTTGAATGAAGAATTAGAAATTAAAAATTAAGAATTACGGCAAGCGCACTGACTATTACTTCGCGCTTCACGCCTTACGATTGACAATATTTGTTGCAACGTGTTTTCGGGCGTAAAGCTGCTATCGACCGTATAGTATTTGTTTTGCAGTTTATAATAATCGCTCGTGGTTTTTATTTTTTCATGGTACGTGGCAATACGTTTACGGATAACCTCGATAGTATCATCGGGGCGGCCTTCAATTGTCGCGCGGTTCAGCATCCGGCGGATAATTTCGCTTTCGCTTACTTCCAGCGCAATCATCATGGTAATAGCTGTTCCTTGCGCCGCCATTATTGCATCCAGTTCTTGCGCCTGTTCCATTGTACGCGGAAACCCGTCGAAAATAAAACCATTGCACGGCATTTCCCGTTTTACAAATTCGCGCACCATCGCAATAACCACTTTGTCGGGCACTAATTGCCCCAGGGCAATCAACTGCCCGGCTTCCTTGCCCAGCGCAGAGCCGCATTCTATTTCCCTGCGCAACATATCGCCGGTAGACAGGTGCACCAGATTTTCCTGTTGAACGACTTTTTTTGCTACCGTACCTTTTCCCGCACCCGGGGGACCAAAGAGAACAATATTTAACATAGCGTTTTTTTGATAATCAGTTTACGATTTTATAAATGTTGCGAAGGTTACGCCCCAACTGGTCGTAATCCAGCCCGTACCCGACGATGAAATCATTCGGGATCTTCATGCCGGCATAATCAATGGGTATGTCTTTATCATACGCATCCGGTTTCAGCAGGAAAGTAGCCACTTTGATTTGTTTTGGCTGGTGTTTTTTCAATATCTCCACCAATTCCACCAATGTATGCCCGGTATCCACAATATCTTCCACGATAATTACCGTGCGACCGCGGATGTCGGTATTCAATCCCAAAAGTTCCTGCACTTTTCCTGTGGAAGTAACGCCGTTGTATGACGCCAGTTTTACAAACGACACTTCGCAGTTAAAGTCCATTTGCTTCAGCAAATCCGATGTAAACATGAACGAGCCGTTCAGGATGCTCAAGAAAACGGGAATATACTCGTTTTTCATGTCCTCGCGAATTTTTTGCGCCACTACGCCTATGGCGGTTTGTATCTGGTCATGCCGGATAGCGATTTCAAATTCTTTGTCGTGCAATTTTACCCGTTTCATGATGTTTTTTAATAATAAATTTTAAAAGTGTAAAAATAGTTATTATTTTTGTACTGCTAAAAACTATTTATTAAATCAACAATTAAACACGTAACATAAAATGAAACCTCTTGTCAGTATTATAATGGGCAGCACGTCGGATTTGCCGGTGATGTCGGCTGCGGCGAAATTTTTGGATGATATGCAAATTCCCTTTGAAATGAATGCGCTTTCGGCGCACCGCGTACCCGAGCTGGTGGTTGATTTTGCCAAAAATTTACATACGCGCGGCGTGAAGGTGGCGATTGCCGGCGCGGGCGGCGCTGCACATTTGCCCGGTATCATTGCCGCGTTGACGCCTCTTCCCGTCATTGGCGTTCCCATCAAATCCTCCAATTCGATGGACGGATGGGACAGCGTGTTGTCCATCCTGCAAATGCCTTCCGGTATTCCTGTGGCTACGGTGGCGCTTGACGGCGCGCATAATGCCGGGATTTTGGCGGCGCAAATTTTAGCTGCCGGCGATGAGGAATTGTTGAAAAAAATCCAACTGTTCAAAAACAATTTGGCAAAAAAAGTAGCGAAAGCAAATGACGAACTGAAGGACGTAGCGTTTGAATATAAGGTTTCATAGCCGCAAGGTAGCGTTATATTTTCCCTGCATATAAATCTTCCACCGGAAAAATCAATTCATAATCATTCCAATTTACATTCCCATCTACGATTTTAAATTGGTTGAATTTGTTTTCATCTAAATATTGACGAATGGACGGCAGTCCTGCTTGCGATAAGCGGCTGCGTGAGGTACGACGACAGCGAGGTGTGGGACGCGATGTACAACCTCGCCCTCGAACAGCATTTGCCGGACGTGACAAATGTTAACTTTATTTTTTGTAGCTTTTGTTTTTTTTGTAACTTTGCACCATTTAATTACTTAAATAAATAACTTAATATGAAAAGTATGAAAACATTACACGTATTTTTTCTGTCAGCGATCCCTCTTTTCCTTTCCTGTAACAAAGAAAGCGAGCCGCAAGACCAGCCATTGCCCGCAATCACTGCGGACATCACCTATGAACTTTCTGGTGGCGAAGATATCATCAACCTGTTTGATATAAGCGTTACATATACGAACGCAACAGGCAGTCAGGCGAAGGAAACAGTAGCAGCTTTGCCTTGGAGTAAAAAAGTTACCGTGGGCAGTATTCCCTTTACAGCCAAAATGGCTGCAACATACAGCGGGAAGTCGGACTACCCCGAGAAGTCGCAATATAAGGTTGGAATGGGAGGAGGCATATCCTATAGCACAAGCGCAGGCAAATCTGAAAGCGCGTTGGTAGCTTCTAACCTGACCGTTGGCAAAGACCGTATTGCTGCCTATATTCAAGAGAAAGCCAAAACTGTAGACTATTCAACGGAAATAAAATAAATAGGGTGCTATGGGATAGTATACAGGGAAATGTGAAATTATGTTAAAAATATACATTATTTAATAACCGGCAAAATCCAGCATCTTTCAACATGTAATCCCCGTTCACCGCGCGAAGCGTTGTTACAAAGACAAACCAACCCCTGACAAAGTTCCGAACTTTGTCAGGTTTTTTTTGTTTATCAGATAGAAAAATTATCTAAAAAGTCGTATATTTGTTCCAGCAAAGTTTATCTATGAACTTCTTGAAACACATACACGCAATTATTTTGCCGGTTGTTTCCTTTGTTCCCCTGCATGCGC
>JAITKG010000182.1 GCA_031278495.1 Prevotellaceae bacterium
TGATTATCCCTGCTATCTTTAATATATGCTTCCCAATTCTGTGCGCCGGTTGGTCTGTGTCCGCAAAGGTGTGTAGCATCACGGTATAAATCGCTGCCGGTATAAGGACAAAAGTTGCTTGGACATTCCGTTTTATCGGTTAAAGTTATGGCGGCAATAGTTAAAGATGCTGCCGGTAATGTTTTTCCCGTTACTGTTTGGGTACTTCCATCCGCTGCTTTTAAGATAAACGGCGGCGTTCCCTGCAATGTATATGTCCCGTTATTTGCTATAACAAATGGCGGGCAGTCGGAAGCATAAGCGCACCAATTAAAAGTGGTATTTGCCGGTATGTTCGTTAGTGTTACTGTTACCGTTGCAGCGTAACTTCCGGATGTAGCGCCCTGTAACCAGAAACCTTTATTGGTTTCCGCTGCAACTGTTCCGGACGAAGGATTGGCAACAGTAGCGCGTGTCCATGTGCCGGAAGGCTGGTTATTTTCTATTTTGATAAAATCAACCCATAACCAGATTTTGGAATTATGGCAAGCGCCTTCGGGAATAGCATTCCACGATACGCGGAATTGCACGGCTGGCGCAGTGTAAGTCGCGCCGAGCAGCTCGATGTTAATGTGGCTTTGTGCAAAAGCAGAAAAGCCCAATCCCATAAGGGAAAGAAAAGAAAGAAGCATTTTTTTCATAAAATTTAATTTTTTAGTTGTTATTATTTTTTGCAGCTCCGGGATTGTTTTATATACGTACCCACAAACACAAACTTTTTTATAAAACAACCCCTCGCTGCAAGTTTTTATCCGCTGCCATTTATTGCAAAACATTCTGTTAAATAATTTCTGCAATTTGTTTCTTTAACTTTTATGGTGACTTTTTCCTTATTCTACAAAAACAATAAGAGCGGAAATGGATACAATGCCTACTACTCATTGAGGTTATTGGCAACCTATAAACGTGTAAGCAAAACAACCAATGTCCACTCTTAACATGATTGCTTTCACTTATATTCACATTTATTTTTGGATATTGCCAATATTCCAATGAGTAGAATAAAAGTTAAAGCGATATATTTTTGATATATCAATTTGTTATTTCAAAGAGCATTTTATTCGTGATGCAAATATATTACTTTATTTTTTATCTACAAATTTTTTTTGCGTAGCTCGCCATCTGCGCTTTCTAATTTCTAAATTCCTAGTATCCGGCTTGCCGCTTCTATAATTTGCTTTGGTTTGATGGAGCGAAGGCACAGGTAATTTCCCAAGAAACAAGGCTTGTTGCCAAAAATAGCGCAGGGGCGGCAAGGTAAGGCAATGCCTATGGCGTTTTCCGGCGCTTGTTGCCAGCCGTAAAATCCTGCATACGGATGCGTCGCTCCCCACACGGAAACCACCGGCGTGCCTACGAATGAAGCCAAGTGCATATTTGCCGAATCCATCGTAATCATCACCGGCAATTGTTGCATCAACGCCAATTCATCGTGCAGGCTTAACCGTCCGGCGACCGCATGTACATTCGGATAGCGGTATTCCCATTGTTCCATTATGCTGCTTTCAGCCACCGAGCCGAAAAGGAAAACAGTTATTCCCCGCGTCAAGGCAAAGTGCGCTACTATCTGCTCCGCCTGTTCCAACGGGTAAATTTTCCCTTTATGTTTTGCGAATGGCGCGACGCCGACAGCTATTTCAGGCACGCAGGGCAGGTCATTTTGAAATTCCGGCAGGCGGTAAGGCGTATCGGGCGGAAGTTTTGCGCCGGCACATTTTTCCAGTACGTCGCAATAACGTTCAAAGGTTGTTTTGAGCGGGCGGAATTTTTTCCGGCGGCGGCGTGTAAGCGCTTTTTTTTCCCACAATCCTTTTTTTATAAAATAAACGCGTTTCCCGCAGCCCGCAAAGAAGAAGCGGAGTATCACGGAGCGCAGTACATTATGGATATCTGCAATCACATCGGGCTTTTGGGCGCGCAGTACCTTAAACAATTTCCATAACCCGCGCAGCCCGCGGTAATCAATGTACACATTCGCCCCGATGAATTGTAAATTGGGCAAGCCTTCGAATAACGGTTGCAGGAAAGGTTGCGAAACCATCGTAAACCGTATGGCGGGAAACTGTTCGGCGAATTGCCGCACCACCGGCGCCGCCATTGCCACATCGCCAATAGCGGAAAAACGAATAATCAATATGTGCTTTGAATAGTTCAAGATTTCAAGATTTAAAAATTCAAAGATTTAAAAATTTCAGCGTGCCGCAACCGTAATTCTTAATTCCTAATTTTTAATTCCTAATTCTCTCTTGTAGGCTTCCGGGTCGTTCAGCAAGTTGACGGCGGCTTCCGCTTGGTTGTCGTGGCGCAGCATGGAACGGAAACGCCCTTCGTCGTAATAGTACCGCGCGCAAATTTCATTTTCTAATAACTGTTGCAATTCGGGACGGAAAAGTAACAGCTTGCTTCGCTTGTCGTGGCTGATTTTGGCGTGCAGCGTATCCAGTTCTGCTTTGGCGGTGTCGTATAAATGTTCGGCTTTTATAGCGGCTTCCAGTTGCGCCAATAATAATTCGGTGGTGGTGCGGTCGTCGAAAGGCTTTCCGGCGGCGTATTGCACAAAGTCATTGTATTCTTCATCGGTCAGGCGGAAGTCTTCCGGTGCGGCAATCGTGGGACGCCCGGCAAAGTAGCGTACCGAAAAATCATGCAGCATATCGCGTGCGGCAATGTCGTAGGTGATTTTTGCATACGACTGCGGCTCCGACAGGATATCCGGCGTGATGCCGCCGCCGTCGTACACGGTACGCCCGTTCTTTGTTTTGAATGGTCGGATAAGCGAATCGGGAATTTGCCCGACGCTGCCGTCGGCATTCCGGTGGCTATAGTCAATCGCTTGTATGCAGCGGCCGCTGGGGATATAGTATTTTGCCGTAGTAATTTTCAATTGCGCATTATATCCCAAATCGCGCACAGTTTGTACCAGTCCTTTTCCGAATGTGCGGGAGCCGATAATTACGGCGCGGTCTAAATCCTGCAACGAGCCGGCGACAATCTCCGCCGCCGATGCAGAAAGGTTATTTACCAGCACGGCTATGGGTATTTCCGTATCCAACGGCAATTCTTTGGTTTTATAGACCCTGTCGAATTGTTTGATTCGCCCGCGTGACGCCACCACTTCCGTGTTGCGGGGAACAAACAGCCCCACGATGTTCACAGCTTCATCCAGCGAGCCGCCGCTGTTGGAGCGCAGGTCGATAACCAGTTTCTTCAATGCGCCGGTTTTTTGCAACGCCATAAACGCATTTTTGAAATCGCGGCTACCATCTTTAGTAAATGACGACAGGCGAATATAACCAATACTGTCTGCCAACAGTCCGGCATACGTCACGTCGGCAATACGAATGCGGTCGCGTGTCAGGGTCAGGGTTAATGTGTCATTGCCGCGCAGTTTCTCTACTTTCAGCGTAATGGTAGTGCCAACGGCGCCTTTCAGCCGTTTACTGGCGGTTGGCAAGTCCATGTCAGCGGTAGCGTCGCCGTCGATTTCGAGGATTTTATCCCCCGCTACCAACCCCGCCTTGTCGGCGGGAAAGCCTTTGTATGGCTCGGAAATGACGACGCCTCCCGGCGCTTTTTTTATCAGCGCGCCCATGCCGCCATACTGCCCGGTCAGCATAATATCAAAATCCCCAGCTATTTCTTCCGGAATATACGCCGTATAAGGGTCAAGGCTTTCGAGCATGCTTCCGATGCCGGTAGTCACTAATTTTTCCACCTCAATACTGTCCACATAAAACAGCGACAGCTCGCGCAACAAGGAATGGAAAATCTCTAAACTCTGCACCGCCTTAAAATCCTTCGACTGCGCAAAAGAAAATACGGACAAAACAACAAAAACGCCCGTAATGATTGAATTGCGTAAAAAATTCATTGCTATAAGTGTTTAATTGAGGTGCAAAGATAGCAAAAAAACAGTAAACAGTAGCAGTAGCAATAAACAATGGCAGTATTGCCGTCTGTTTTAACTGGCGGCGGGTAATTTCAAGTATCTGTATTATTCAAAGTGAAAAAACAGGTACTTTCAATGGTTCGTTGGTAAGTTCAATCAGTCAATGCCACTTTTTTAGAAATTCAATGCATTTTGTTATTTTTGTGCCGGTTTTGTAAAGCAAATGCAGCGTTTCGGTGTTGTTTTGCATCTTATAAGAAAACACTATTTTTATAAAGTTATGAAACCTTTCTTGTACCCCGCCCGCGCCGGTATCCAGCGTAAATAAGGGAGCTACAAAAACCGCTTTAATCAATTAAAATTACTAATCATTAAAATTAAAAATTATGAAAAAAACAATATTACAAACCGCCGCTATTTTGCTGATTATGGCAAGCGCTTTTACTTGCGCGAAAGAAAAAGAAGAATGGGTTGAGGCTATTATTTTAGACTTAGGAGACCCATCTGTAGATGGATGTGGTTGGGCTATTAAAATAAATAATATAATAAATATTCCTGAATATTTAGGCGAGGAATATAAACAAAATGAATTAAAAGTGATGATTGTATACGAAAACACATCTCAAATTTATCAATATCCTGGTTTCTCGGATATGAAATATAATAAAATTATCATTAAACAAATTAAAAAATAGAAAGATGAAAAAGAAAATAATTTTTTGTGTATTATTTCTTATTATTATAATTTAAATCCCGAAAATAAAGAGTAACTTTACGCCAAATAAATAATATAAATATGAAACAAAAAATCCTTTTAGTAGCGGTCGTTATTGGTTGCACTATTTTCTCTGCGTGCACCACAACGGTTCAACACCCCAAATATGTGTTTTTATTCATCGGCGACGGCATGGGGCTGGCGCACGTAACGCTCACCGAAGACTATATTGCCGCCAAAAACGGTATACACGGCAACGGCAATGTATCTTTTACGCAATTTCCTGTTACCGGTTTGGTAACTACCTATTCGGCAAATACGCTGGTCACCTGTTCATCGGCGGCAGCCACAGCGCTTTCCACAGGACATAAAACGAATAATAATATGATGGGTATTGCGCCGGATAGCGTTACGCATTTTGCATCCGTTACCTATCCTTTATACCATGCGGGATACAAGATAGGCGTCGCCACCAGCGTAAGTATCGACCATGCTACGCCGGGCGCTTTTTACGCTACTTCCTTGTCGCGTAGCAATTATTACGACATTGCATCCCAAGCCGCTGCCACCGGTTTTGACTTCTTTGCCGGCAGCGGATTTGTCTATCCAAAAGGAAAAAATAACGACCAGGCAAGTATTTATGAACAACTGGAAACGGCCGGTTACCGCATTGTGCGCGGTACTGAAGGCGCAGCGCAACTGGACGGCGGCGATGGAAAAATCGTACTCGTACAAGCCGAAAGCGAAAAAGAACGCCGGCGGCTACCCTATGCTATTGACCGTAAAGAAGGCGATTTGACTTTACCGCAAATTACGCAAGCGGCTATCAAGGCATTGTACAACCCCAAAGGATTTTTTGCCATGATAGAAGGCGGCCAAATCGATTGGGCAGCCCACGCTAACGATGGTGCAACGATGATTCACGAAACGATTGACTTTTCGGAAGCGATAAAAATTGCAGTGGACTTTTACCACCAGCATCCCGGTGAAACGTTAATACTTGTTACCGCCGACCACGAAACCGGCGGCTTGTCGCTGGGGCGCGACGGGAAATATGCCGTCAATCCGCTGGCGTTCGATGAACAACAGCACTCGCTGGAGTATGAGTCAAACGATAGTACCATTGCCGCCGTGCAGGAAATAAACAGCAACGCATTTTGCGCATGGCCAACCAAAGGGCATACCGGCATTATGGTTCCCATTTACGCAATTGGCGCGGGCAGCGAACGCTTCAGCGGTAAATTGGATAATACCGACATTCCAAAACGTATTGCAGAACTGATGGGCGTGGAGTTTTCGGGATTGAAGTAAACGGATTGTCCGCCGTGAAAAATAAAAAGAGGCTGCTTTTTTAAACAGCCTCTTTTTAAATTTTGGTAGCGGAGACAGGACTCGAACCTGTGACCTCCGGGTTATGAGCCCGACGAGCTACCAACTGCTCTACTCCGCGATTTGATTTTGCAAAGGTAACCATTATTGCTTAATTGTGCAAATTTTTATAAAAAAAACTATCTTTACAAAAATTTTAGTCCGCTTTTGTTACAACGATTTCCACATATTTTTAGCTTGCCGTTTTTGGTAACGTTGTTTTCGCCGGTATTTTCCGCCGAAGCGCAGGATATGGTTTTCAGCAACAGCCATGCCGCTTTGTTATATGCCAACCCGGCGTTTGCAGGCGCATCCGGGCGGTACTATGCGAATGCGGCGGCGCGCAGCCAATTTACCGCCGCAGGCAATGTTTATACGACTTTTTATATCGACGGGAACGCCTATATTCCCTCGTGGCGCAGCGGATTCGGATTGTTTGTGATGAACGACCGCGCTGCGGGCGGCCTGTTTCAAACTACTTCGGCGGGATTAGCGTATGCGTATGCTTTTCCTTTATCGGAAAATATAATCTTGCGCCCGGCGTTGCAGGCGGTGTTTTACAACTTGCAACGCAATTCGCAAGACGTAATTTTTCCGGATATGGTTGGAACGGGCGGTACAACTTATCTTCCGGTTGAAGGGTTCTCTACGCAACGTGTGGATTTTGCCGCCGGTTTATTGTTGGTGCATCCTGTTTTTCAAGCAGGCGTGGCAGTACAGCACATCGGCGCATCGGGCAGTGAAACATATATAACCTACGGGCGACCATCTATGAAGATTACGGCGCATGCGCAGGCGGCTATTGCGCTTGCCGGCGAAAGCGCTTTGCGTTCATTAAACGAATGGACAATGTTTGAAAATATAACATTGACGCCGCAAGTAAAATACATCCGTCAGGCTGGTTTTAATTATTTAATTGCCGGCGCTACCGTGCGAAGCGGCGGTTTATTTGCCGGCGCGGCATTGCGGACGCCTTTGCAACAACAAACATTTGCCGGCGCGCTGTCGGTTGGCTTGGAAACCTACTTGCTAAAACTGGGATACAGCTTTGATTTCATTACTGCCGGCGGAAATTTACGCGGATGGAATAGCGGTTCGCATGAATTATTTTTATACTACTCGTTTGGCGCTGCCAACGAACCGGAACGCCGCCGGAGCAGGCAAAAAGTACGCAGGCTAAATCCTGCCTGCGGATGTCCATATTAAAATGGGGGAAATTAGAGGAACGTTAGCTGTGCATTCGTTAAGCGGAAACTCTTCCGGTGGTAAGGCGTTGCGCCGTACTTGCGGAGCGCTTCACGGTGGGCTTCGGTGGGGTAGCCCTTGTTGTTTTCCCAATCGTATTGCGGAAACTCGCCGGCAATAGCCTGCATAAATTTGTCGCGATGCGTTTTGGCAAGCACCGAAGCCGCTGCAATCGCAGTGTATGTGGCGTCGCCATTCACGACGCATTGATGCGGAATATTCCGGTATGGATAAAAACGGTTGCCATCCACTAAAATAAAATCGGGCGGCATTTTCAGGTTGTCCAATGCGTGGTGCATGGCGGTAATGGATGCCCGGAGGATATTCAGTTTATCAATCGCCGCATTCGTAACGCTGGCTACGCCCCATGCCACCGCTTCGCGTTCGATAATCTCGCGCAATACATTACGGTGGTTTTCGCTCATCTGCTTGGAATCATTGAGCAGCGGGTGAGAGAAACCGGGCGGCAAAATAACGGCGGCAGCAAATACCGGACCGGCAAGGCAACCGCGCCCGGCTTCGTCGCAGCCTGCTTCAAGGCGTTGCGGTTGTGCGTAGGGCAAAAGGGAAATCGTTTTCACAAGTACAAACTTACGATAAATTTTTTAATTTTATTTCCGGAAATTTTACTATCTTTGCAGTCCCTTTTTTTTAAATCATCCGGAGAGGTGGGTGAGTGGCTGAAACCAACAGTTTGCTAAACTGTCGTACGGGAAACTGTACCGGGGGTTCGAATCCCCCTCTCTCCGCAATAAATACTGGGTTTTAACATACTAAAAATGTTAAACCCAGTAATGCACCCGATTTATTCTATTTAAAATGCCTGATTTATATTAACGAATTAAGCCATTCCTGGCCTAATTTCGTTAATTCACCTTTTTGAGAATACTTTTTTTTGACATAATTTATAATATCCTTATTATGTCTAATAGAAATAGTTGAAGTTGGTGGTTTCAATTTTTCAATGGATGTTTTACTTCCAATTTTTCTGCCTGCACCGGCTCTTTTCCCACCATGTGTTTTAATTTTTGGCTCTTTCATATACATATGCTTTATACCATTTCCCCATTGCTTTGAATAATCCCTGTACTTTATCTGCATTGCCATTGTAATAGGTGGTCATTTCGTCAATGTCGTCGACT
>JAITKG010000035.1 GCA_031278495.1 Prevotellaceae bacterium
TATTTTTGGAGTTCCAGTTGCATCAGCAACAGCTATTCATGGAGCAGGGCTTATGTATACAATGAAACGACCGTGTTGCGGAGTTCCGTTACTTACCGCACATCCGGCTTCTCCGTACGGTGCATAAGGGATTAGTTGCCGTAACGGCAAAGACTTCTTAATTTCAAAATTTGAAAATTTAAAGATTTCAAAAAAAACCGCCGGCGCATTGTTGCACCGGCAGTTCTTTTTGCACCCAACTTTCAGTTGAAAGTTGAATACAGTGATTAAGTCATTAAGTGATTAGGAGGCTGCCGCGCCAGTCAAATCTTCAAATCAGCCCGCCGCGCAGCCCAATTAGTCACATTAAAAAATTAGTCACATTAGTTTGCCACATCTTCACATTAGCAGCTGTGCGCTGTCAGTGTGGCTTGGCGAGGTTTTCGCGCATGTCGGTATCGGCTTGGATGTTTTTCATTTTGTAGTAGTCCATGATGCCGAGGTTGCCGGAACGGAAAGCTTCCGCCATTGCCAGCGGCACCTGCGCTTCGGCTTCAATCACTTTAGCGCGGGCTTCCTGCGCTTTGGCTTTCATTTCCTGTTCTAAGGCTACCGCCATAGCGCGTTTTTCTTCGGCACGGGCTTGTGCAATGTTTTTGTCGGCATTTGCCTGGTCCATTTGCAGCACTGCGCCGATGTTCCGCCCGATGTCGATGTCGGCAATATCAATGGACAGGATTTCAAAAGCAGTGCCGGCGTCCAAGCCTTTTTCGAGTACGACGCGCGAAATGGAATCGGGGTTTTCCAGCACGCTTTTATGCGAAGCCGCCGAGCCGATGCTCGACACAATGCCTTCGCCCACGCGCGCCAGCACCGTTTCTTCGCCAGCGCCGCCGACCAACTGTTTGATGTTGGCGCGCACGGTTACCCGCGCTTTTGCAATCAGCTGGATACCGTCTTTCGCTACAGCCGTTACCGGGGGCGTGTTAATCACTTTCGGATTAACCGACATCTGCACGGCTTCAAATACGTCGCGTCCTGCGAGGTCAATCGCAGCGGCCATTTTGAAGTCCAGCGGGATATTCGCTTTGTCCGCCGACACCAGTGCGTTCACCACTTTCGGCACATGTCCCTTGGCAAGGTAGTGCGCCTCGAGGGCATTGGCGTCTAATTTCAACCCGGCTTTCGTTCCCGTAATCATCGCCATGACAATAGTGCTTGGCGGCACTTTGCGCCACCGCATCAGCACCAACTGCAAAAGCGACATGCGAACGCCCGAAATCAACGCCTGAAACCATAAGGTTATCGGGAAAAAGTAAAGCAGAATAAAGAAGCCGACTAATATGACGGCTGCCCAAATTAAATACATTGTTTCCATAATTTTTTATTTTTTAAACAGATTTTTATAACTTACGACTTACGACTGACAATTACTTTTGCGCCGTCTATCTTGACAATTTCGATTTTTTGCGAAGGGTTGATGATACCTTCAAAAGAAGTTGCTTCGATTTGTACATTGTTAATTTTAACCGTTCCCACCGGCGCCAGGCGCGTTACGGTAATACCCTGCATTCCTACGGCGAGTCCGCGTTCTGCCGCTGCATCCACTGCTTGCGAGGTGATGGCGGAAGTGAGCGATAACCCCTTCCATGTCTTGGGGCGCAACGCATAGCACGCAAACAGGATACATATAATAATCGTCCCGGCTAACACGATATGCCCCGTGCCGTCGTCGTACTTATAGTATGCCATCACCACCCCGCCGGCCAGCGACAGTATCCCCAGTATGCCGGTAATGCCAAAGCCCGGAATAATCAACAATTCCGTTAGCAGCAGGACAACGCCCAATAAAATAAGAGTAATGATTAACGCCATAATGGCGTCAAAGATACAAAAAAAATCAATAACCGGAAATATGCAACATTATTGTGTAATCAGGAATTTATCCGCACGACTTTTTCCACGCCTTTGATTTGCCGCAGTTGGTAGAGGAGCATGTCCAAGTGTTTATTGTCGCGCACCATTACCTGTACCTGCCCGCTGAACATGCCGCCGTCGGCGCCGGAGAGGTTGATGGCGCGCAGTATACTGTTCATTTTGGTAATAGCGTCGGTGATAGCCCCGATAAGTCCCGGTTCATTGTCGCCGGTGATGCGCAGCTTGACCTGGAAATTGTTGGCAATAGCCGTTTCTCGCCATTTTACTTTCAGGACGCGGTAGGGGTATTTTTCAATCAGCCGCGCGGCATTGGGACAGGAATGGCGGTGGATTTTTATGCCGTCGGTAATGGTAACGAAGCCGAATACATCATCGCCATAAATGGGATTGCAACATTTCGACAATTTATAACCGGCGTTATGCAGCTTTTCGTCTATCAGCAGGTAGTCGCCGGCGGCGGCGGTCTGTCCGTGTGTTGGCGCGGTTTTTCCTGCCGGCTGCTCGCCGGCGGGCATAGCGGTGATGACTTCTTTGATTTGCGCAATGTCGATTTTTTCGCTTGCCAGCCCGGCGTATAAATCGGTGATATGTTTCAGGCGGTAGTGTTTCAGCAGCCGCCCCAAAGCCTCGTCGGTGAGCGTCAGTTTCCAGTTTTTCAGGCGGCGTTCGAGCAGTTCTTTTCCTTCCTGCGCGCGTTTGGTTTCTTCTTCACGCAGTTTTTGTTTTATCTTCGACCGCGCTTTGGAGGTAACCACATTATTCAACCAGTCGCTTGCCGGTTGCTGGTTTTTTGCGGTAATGATTTCCACCGTGTCGCCGGTGCGGAGGGTTTCCTTAATCGGTACGATACGCCCGTTGACCTTTGCGCCCGTCGTGCGCAATCCGATATTGGTATGCAGGTCGAACGCAAAATCAAGCGCCGTAGCGCCCGCCGGCAAACGGCGCAGGTCGCCTGCGGGGGTGCATACGATGATTTCGTTTAACTGGACGCCTGCCATTTGCTGTACGTTTCCTTCGTTGGGCGTTTCCATGAGTCGCCGCACCCGGTCAAGCCATGCCTGCATGCTGCCCAAGTTCTGCACGCCTTTATATTTCCAGTGGGCGGCGGCGCCACGCTCGGCGGCGTCGTCCATGCCGGTGGTGCGTATCTGCACTTCCATTGCCTGCCCGTCTTTGGCAAGCACGGTCATGTGCAGCGAGCGGTAGCCGCTGGCTTTGGGTTTGCTTATCCAGTCGCGCAGGCGGGAATCGTCGGTGCCGTAAATTTTCTGTACTATTGAATAAACTTTCCAGCAGGCGGCGTCTTCCGTTTCCTTGTGGGGCGGGGCGTCTATGATGATGCGGGTAGCGAATACGTCGTATACTTTCTCAAAATCTATTTTCTGCGCCTGCATTTTTTTCCAGATGGAGTATACCGATTTCGTACGGCTTTTGATTTCGTAAGGCAACGCTTCTTTCCGCAGGGCTTGTTCGATGGGTTGCAGTGTTTCCTGCAGGAACCGTTCCCGTTCACCGGCGGAGCTTTTCAGCTTGTTGGTGATTAACCGGTAGGCGTCGGGTTCGGTAAATTTCAGCGACAAATCTTCCATTTCCGACTTGATGTTATAAAGCCCCAACTGGTGCGCCAACGGGGCATACAGCAACAATGTTTCCGCCGCCTTTTTCTGTTGTTTTGATTTCGGGAAAAAGTCCAGCGAGCGCATCACCTCCAGCCGGTCAATCAGTTTGATGATGGTTACGCGCGGGTCGGTGGAATAGGAAACGATGAGTTTGCGGAAGTTGTCGGCTTGCAGGCTGGTCTGCTTGATGTCGATGGCGGCAATTTTGTTCAGTCCGGTAACAATATTGGCGACTTCGCTGCCGTAGGGTTTGAGTATTTCCGGTTCTTTGGGCTTCCGCAGTGTTTCCATGCCTGCCGGCGCGTGGGCGTTGCGGATATTCTGCCGGATAGCTTCGTGCAACAGTACTGCAATCACCGAAGCCGCCGTCAATCCGACGTCTTCAACCGTCATGCGCGCCACCGTAACGGCGTGGAACAACAGCGGGTCGCCGTTTTCGCGGCAATGCCCTGCCATGGCTTTTTCCGCTTCAGCGCAGGCGCGGCGGATCAAAGCCTGTTCCTTTTCCGGAAAATGACCGCAAACTTGCAGCAACCAGTGTATATCTTTTATTTCAGGCATGGCTGTTTAGTTAAGCGCGCCGACGCGCCTTCTCATCAACCCTGCAAATATACAAAAACTTTTCATTCCTTCGCAGAGCCGGCGGGGCAAACAGTAAATGCGGTGGTATTTGGTATTTAAACCTGCCCGTTATTCATTGTTCATTGTTTTTCGTACCTTTGCATCCTTTTTAAAAATAATTTATGCAGAAAATACGGAACATCGCTATCATTGCCCACGTAGACCACGGGAAAACCACGCTGGTTGACCGCATGATTTTACAGGGAAAACTTTTCCGCGACAATGAAAAACACGGCGAACTTATCCTCGACAGTAACGATCTGGAACGCGAACGCGGCATTACGATTCTGGCAAAGAATGTATCGGTGCCTTACAAAGACTGTAAAATAAATATCATCGACACGCCGGGGCACGCTGATTTCGGCGGCGAAGTAGAGCGCGTCCTCAATATGGCGGACGGCGTGCTGCTGCTGGTGGACGCCTTTGAAGGCACGATGCCGCAAACGCGGTTTGTCCTGCAAAAGGCGCTGGCGCTGGGCAAAAAGCCGGTTGTGGTTATCAACAAAGTCGACAAGCCGAACTGCCGCCCCGACGAAGTGAATGAACAGGTGTTCGACCTGATGTTCAGTTTGCAGGCTACCGAAGGGCAATTAGATTTCAAAACCGTTTACGGCAGCGCCAAACAAGGCTGGATGTCGCTTGACTGGCGGCGTCCCACGACAGGCATCACGCCGCTGCTTGACACAATTCTCGAAGAAATTCCTGCGCCGCCCGTCGTGGAAGGCACGCCCCAATTGCTGATTACTTCGCTGGAATATTCGCCCTATGTGGGACGCATTGCTATCGGACGAATTACCCGCGGGACGCTGCATGCAGGCATGCCGGTGTCGCTGGTGAAACGCGACGGAACGGTGGAAAAAACCAGAATAAAAGACCTTATGACCTTCGAAGGATTGGAGAAAACCAAACGCAACGAAGTTCGCTGCGGCGACATCTGCGCGCTGGTTGGCATTGAAGGCTTTGAAATTGGCGACACCATTGCCGACAACGAAAACCCCGAAGCCCTGCCGCCCATTGCCGTCGATGAGCCAACGATGAGCATGCTCTTTACGATTAACGATTCGCCGTTTTTCGGGCGCGACGGGAAATTCGTTACTTCGCGCCACCTGAAAGAACGCCTCGACCGGGAACTGGAAAAGAATTTAGCCCTGCGGGTAAAGGACGGTACAACTGCCGATTCGTTCGTGGTCTACGGGCGCGGCGTGTTGCACCTGAGCGTGCTCATCGAAACCATGCGCCGCGAGGGATACGAACTTCAGGTAGGGCAGCCGAAAGTGATTGATAAAAATATTAACGGCGTGCGTTGCGAGCCCATGGAACACCTTACCATTGACCTGCCGGAAGACATGGCGGGCAAAGCAATTGAACTCTCTACCCGACGCAAGGGAACGCTCCTGCACATGGAACGCCGCGGCGAACGAATGCACCTCGACTTCGATATCCCCTCGCGCGGATTGATAGGACTGCGCAGCAACCTGCTTACCGCCACGCAGGGCGAAGCTGTGGTAGCGCACCGCTTCAAAGGGTTTGAACCCTACAAAGGCGAAATAGAACAGCGCATCAACGGTTCGCTCGTAGCTATTGAAACCGGCATTGTGATTGCCTATGCGCTCGACAAATTGCAAGACCGCGGGAAATTCTTTGTGGCGCCGGGCGAGGAAATATACGCCGGGCAAGTTACCGGCGAACATACCCGCGCCGGAGACCTGTCCCTGAACCTGTGCAAGGCTAAAAAATTAACCAACATGCGGGCGTCCGGCTCCGACGAAAAGCTGAACATCGCCCCGCCCATACGTTTCAGCCTCGAAGAAGCGCTGGAATATATACAGGAAGACGAATACGTCGAAGTTACGCCGAAATTCATGCGGCTAAGGAAAATCAAGAGTTAAGCATTGTGCACGACGCTATAATAATACCGCCCCCGCAGGGCAGTTGAAATGTGGAGATGTGATGATGTGGCTGGCGCCGGTCAACTCATAACTCTTTTGAGCGCTTTTCCGGTGTGCGAATCGTTGCGGGTTACGAGTTCTTCGGGGGTTCCTTCAAACACTACTTGCCCGCCCTGTTCGCCGCTGTCGGGACCCAGTTCAATAATCCAGTCGGCGTTTTTAATCACTTCCAGATTGTGTTCTACTATTATAATCGAATGCCCGTATAAAACCAGCGACCGGAAGACTTCCAGCAGTTTTTTTACGTCATGGAAATGCAAGCCGATAGTCGGCTCGTCAAAGATAAAAAGCCGTGGTTCGGCGCCGACGTCTTTGGACAGGAAAGAGGCTAACTTTACACGCTGGCTTTCGCCGCCGCTCAGGGTATTGCTTGCCTGCCCCAGCTTGATATAGCCCAAGCCTACCTGTAGCAGGGGAACCAGGCGGCCAGCCACCCGGTTTGCCATTGCGTTGTTTTGTGCGCCGAAAAACTCGATGGCTTCGTTTACGGTCATGTCCAGTATATCGGCGATATTGTAGCCTTTGTAGCGCACGTTCAAAATGTCCGGCTGGTAACGCTTGCCTCCGCAGGCTTCACAGACCAGTGTAACATCCGCCATGAATTGCATTTCCACTTTGGTAATTCCTTCGCCCTGGCATGCCTCGCACCGCCCGCCGTCCATATTGAAGGAAAAATGGCTGACGCCGTAGCCGTTCATCTTCGCATACGATTGTTCGGAAAACAGTTTCCGGATATCATCGAAGGCTTTGATGTAGGTAATCGGGTTTGCGCGCGAGGAGCGACCTATCTGGTTTTGGTCAACCATTTCCACCGCGCTGATGGCGTTCAAATCGCCCTGCAAACGCTCATATTTGCCGGTTTTTTCGCCATTATGCTGTTTGGTGTGCTTTGCCACTGCCGGGTATAAAATGGTTTTTACCAGCGACGATTTTCCGCTGCCGCTCACGCCTGTTACGGCTACCATGCCTTGCAGGGGGAAACGCACGTTGATATTTTTCAAATTATTTTCCCGTGCGCCGCACACTTCGATGTGGTTTTTCAATTGCCTGCGCTGTGTGGGAATGTGGATTTTTTCTGCGCCGGTCAGGTAGCCTATGGTAAGCGACTGCCCGGCTTCCGGCAGTTTTTTGCCGGTGGGCAATGCCCCTTGGAATACGACTTCCCCGCCATCTTTTCCCGACAGCGGACCGATGTCAATAATTTCATCTGCCGCACGGATAATTTCTTCTTCGTGTTCCACCACAATCACCGTGTTTCCCAAGTCGCGCAGTTGTTTCAATACATTTACCAGCCGTTGCGTATCGCGCGGATGCAGCCCGATTGACGGCTCGTCCAAAATATACAGCGATCCCACCAGCCCGCAACCCAGCGATGTGGCAAGCTTGATGCGTTGTCCTTCGCCGCCGCTCAAAGTATTGGAATGGCGCAGAAGCGTCAGGTAACCCAATCCGACGTCCAATAAAAACTGCAACCGGTTGCGGATTTCCAACAAGGTGCGACCGGCTATTTTCTGTTCATAACCGGTGAGCGTTAAATTCTGGAAAAATGTAAAAAGCCCTTCCACCGTCATCAGCATCAAGTCGCAAATAGTCTTCCCGCCTACGCGCACATAGTTCGCTTCCTTACGCAGGCGCAGACCTTTGCATTCGGGACAGGTTGTTTTGCCCATATAACGGTTCAACATCACACGGGCTTGGATCTTGTGCCTGTTGTTTTCCAACATGCGGAAAAAACCTTTAATGCCGTCAAAATACATGTTACCGTTCCACAGCAAATCCTTTTGTTCAGGGGTTAATTCAAAATAGGGTTTGTGTATCGGGAATTTGAGGGCTTGTGACAGGTAAACCAGTTTCTCTTTGTATTCCTTCATTGCTTCGCTGCGCCAGCAAAGGATGGCGTCATTGTATATCGACAATGACTGGTTGGGTATAACCAGATCTTCGTCGATACCGAATGTTGTGCCGTTGCCTTCGCAGCAGGGGCAGGCGCCTAAGGGATTATTGAAACTGAACAGGTGTTCGGTCGGTTCTTCAAACGTAATGCCGTCCGCTTCAAAATGCGACGAAAATGTTTGCGCTATCTTCCCGCCCTTCGGTTCTTCTATGGAACATGTCCCGCCGCCTTCGGCAAAAGCCGTCTGCACGCTGTCGGCAATGCGGCTCAATGTATCCGCATCGTGCGTTGCCGTTATGCGGTCAATCAACAGGCGGATGGGCGCATTCCTGTATGTATCTATCTCCGGCAGCGCTTCTTCAATGTGCATTACTTTCCCCAGTATTTCGAGGCGCGTAAATCCTTCGTTTTGCAACAACGTTAATTTCTCTACCAGCCCCATCCCCTTCTGCAACACCAGCGGCGACAGGATATACAGCTTTGTTCCTTCCGGCAGTCCGGCAATAAAATTCACCACATCCGTTACCGTATCATGTTTCACTTCCCTGCCCGAAACAGGCGAAAACGTATGCCCCACGCGGGCATAAAGCAACCGCAGGTAATTATATATTTCGGTGGAAGTGCCTACTGTGGAACGTGTGTTGCGTGCATTTGTTTTCTGTTCGATGGCAATAGCGGGCGGAATGCCGGTAATAACATCCACGTCGGGTTTATTGATGCGCCCCATGAATTGCCGCGCATACGCCGACAAACTTTCGACATAACGCCGTTGCCCCTCCGCAAAAATAGTGTCGAACGCCAAAGTAGATTTCCCCGAACCGGACAGCCCTGTGATAACAATTAACTTATTGCGCGGGATTTTCAGTTCTATGTTTTTAAGGTTGTGCACCCGCGCACCCTTGATATATATGTATTCCTGTGTTTCCAATTTCCTGTTTCCGATTGGCTGTCGCCAATTCATAATTCATAATTTTTCCTGCGCCAGTATTCCTGCTGGTTATTCATGTTATTTTTCAATGCGGATTCGTGCATCCACCGCCACTACTTTACCGGCAGCGCCCAGGAGGGGATTTAAGTCCATTTCGGCGATTTCCGGCGCAGCTTCGCACAAACCCGAAACGCGCACCACGACGTCAATAAACCGCTGTTCATTGACCGGCGTTTGCCCGCGGATACCTTGAAGGATTTTATAACCGCGCAACCGGCGTATCATCTCTCCGGCTTCGTATGGCGAAACCGGCGCAAGGCAAGCGCTCACGTCGTGCAACGCTTCCACGAAGATACCGCCCAAACCGCATAGCACCATCTGTCCAAAGGGCTGTTCGCGCTTGGCGCCGGCAAAGAGTTGTATGCCGCCCAGCATAGGTTGCAAAAGAATGGACGTAGTATCTTGGATTTTTATCATCCGCTCAAATTCTTTACGTACGCTTGCTGCGTCTTTTATATCCAGCGTCACGCCGCCCACGTCGGATTTATGGACGGGACCGACTACTTTCATCACTACCGGGAAACCCAATTGCTCCGCAGCTTTCACGGCTTCTTCCGCCGATGCGGCCACTATTTCGCCGGCGCGCGGTATGCCTGCCGCATCCAGTAATTGCTGCACTTTTTGCGGCGGTAAATAACCGTCGCCCGCCTGTTCGACAAGCGCGCGAACAGCCGGATAATTGACCGGCGCGCCGGAAACAGTTTGCTCCACAGCCGGCAGGGAGGCATTATTTAATACTTTTGCCAGCGCATTGCCAAAAATCACTTCGTCGGGAAAAGTTACATGGCCTTTGGCGGCAAAAGCGGCAATCTCTTCCCGCGAGTTAATCACCGTTGGCATCACCGGATAAATGGGCTTGGCGGAAGTTTTCATTTTTTCGCTTATCACGTCGTATACATCAAACACGCGCGCCAGTCCGGGACTGCCGAAAATAACGGTCATAGCGTCAATCTCCGTAAAATCGTTGTTGCAGGCGTCGATGATATGCGCCAATTGAGCAGCCGTGCCGGTCGCAAGGAAGTCAATCGGATTAGCCACCGACGAACCGGGAAACAGTTTTGCCAGCAATGCCGCCGCCTTGTCGCCGCCGATAGCCGGCACGTTGATGCCGTTGTGCGACAAAGTATCGGTCAGCATCACCGCAGGACCGCCGGCATGCGTGATGATTGCAATATTTTTTCCTTCCGGCACCTGGTTAACCAGTATGCCCGCTACGGTTACCAGTTCGCAGCGGCTGTAACAGCGGATAATTCCCGCCTTGCGGAAAAGCGCATCTACTGCCGCATCGGGCGTGGCTAACGCCCCCGTGTGCGACGAGGCAGCCCGGCTGCCCGCTGCGCTGCTGCCCGCCTTGATAGCCGCTATCCGCGCCCCTTTTCGCACCAGCGACGAAGCATGCTTTAATAATTTTCCCGGATTGTGGATACTCTCTACATAGAGCATTTTTACTTTTGCACTTGTGCCGTGAGAGTAAGTATTGTCCATATATTCCAATACTTCTTCCACGCCGGTTTGCGCGCTGTTGCCTACCGAATAAACGCTTGAAAAGCGCAATCCGTTTTGCATGGCGGCGTCAAGGATAAAAACGGCTGTGGCTCCCGAGCCGGTTATAAAATCAACGCCTGCGGGCGATAATTCGGGAATGGGCGTAGTAAAAACGCCTGTATAATGCGTGGTCAAAACGCCGATACAGTTCGGTCCAATAAGGCTGGCGCCGGCTTCATTCGCCGTTTTCACTATTTGCGCTTCCAGTGCGGCGCCGGCTTCGTTTTCTTCGTGGAAGCCCGCAGAAAGGATAATAAATGCTTTGGTATTTTTTTGCTTTGCCAATATTTCCACTGCCGCAGGGCATGCCGCCGCCGGAATGGCAAGGATAGCCAAATCTACCGGCGGCAAGTCTTCCGCCGCGCGGAACGAACGGACGCCCTGTACGCTGCCGGACTTTGGATTCACGGCATACAAAGCGCCGGAATATTTACCGTCCATCAAATTTTTTATTACTTTTCCGCCGGGTTTATGAATGTCTTCGGAGCCGCCTACTACTACTATACTTTTGGGAGTTATCAATTGTTGTGTAATCATGCTGTTTGTTGTCCAATTATACAGGCTGATCCACAAAGGTACAAAAAAAATGATGATGTGGAGATGTGATGATGTGAAAATGGCTGTCGCGCCAGCCTCATCTTCACATTTCCAAATCTTCAAATCTTCACATTAGTTTTCACATTAGCGGGCGCAGCCTGCCCGGTGTGGTTCAACCGCGGCTGAACGTGGGAGCTGGCGCGTTTATTCGGCTACTTCAATTCAACGGCAAGCCCAAGTGCGGAAGCAATACGAAAAAAGGTTGATATCTTCGGCTCTGTCCTTCCGGTTTCCACTCGTGAAATATATGACTTACTACTTCCTAATTTCTCGGCAAGTTGCGTTTGCGTCAG
>JAITKG010000053.1 GCA_031278495.1 Prevotellaceae bacterium
TGACAAAGCGCTAAAATAGGATTTATTTTATCGGCTATTGATAAAATGAGTGCAACGCTCGAAAAAGCTAAACGCACATGGGTTAATAAAAAGGGTTTTAACTGTGCGGCAGGGGGAGGCATAAAATAATAAACAGTTGCAAGTGGTTTTTAGGCTGTTTCCTGCATTTAAAAACCCTTAAAAAACACAACACCCAACTTTTATGTAAAATTGGGTGTTGGCGTTACATTAAAAGATTTATTCTTCTTTCTTTTCTTTTGCCGCTTTGGGTTTTGCCGGCGTTTTTTTCGGTTTCGTTTCCGTTTCGGCGGCGGGGGTTTCTTCCACTACCGGCGCGGTGGCGGCAGGGGTTTCTGCCGGTACGGTTGCCGGTTCTGTAATAGCGGCAGTTTCCGCTTTTTTCGCGCGGCTGCGGCGCGTAGTCTTTTTAGCCGCTTTCTTGCCGCCAGCCAATGCCGCTTCATTGAAATCGACCAGCTCAATTAACGCCATTTCTGCTGCATCGCCTTGCCGGAAGCCGGTTTTCAGCACCCGCGTATAACCGCCCGGGCGGTCGGCAATTTTCGGCGCAACGGTGCGGAACAATTCCGATACGGCATATTTATTTTTCAGGTATTGAAATACCACGCGCCGCGAGTGCATCGTGTCGTCTTTCGATTTTGTCAGCAGCGGTTCGACGTACACGCGCAAGGCTTTTGCTTTCGCCAGCGTTGTTTCAATGCGTTTGTGCAGGATCAAAGAACCTGCCATATTGGACAATAACGCTTTCCGGTGTCCCGATTTTCTGCTTAAGTGATTGACTTTCCTATTATGTCTCATTGTTTTTCAATAATTAACGGTTCATTATTCTTTGTCCAGGTGATATTTTGAAAGGTCCATGCCGAAAGTCAGTTTCAAGCGGTCAAGCAAGGCGTCCAGTTCGGTCAGGGATTTGCGCCCGAAATTACGGAATTTCAGCAATTCGTTGCGGTCTAACTCTACCAAATCGCCCAAAGTTTCAATTTCGGCTGTTTTCAAGCAATTGAGGGCGCGTACCGACAGTTCGAGGTCGGCAAGCCTGGTCAGGAGTTGCGTACGCATCCGGGTGGTTTCTTCGTCAAATTCTTCCGGTTGGCGTTCTTCCACCAAGTCCAGCGTAATGCGTTCGTCGGAGAACAACATGAAGTGGTAAATCAGTATTTTTGCCGCTTCCTGCAAGGCGCTGGTGGGCGTAATAGAACCGTCGGTGGTGATTTCGAGTACCAGCTTATCGTAGTCTGTTTTTTGTTCCACGCGGCAGTCTTCGCGAAGGAAATTCACATTGACAATCGGCGTAAAAATGCTATCAATGGGAATCAATCCGAATACCGGTTCTTCGGGTTTGTTTTCTTCAGCCGACACCCATCCGCGTCCTTTCCCGATAGTAAATTCGATTTGGAATTTTACTTTCGGCTCCATGTGGCAAATCACTTTGTCGGGGTTCAACACCTTGAACGACGAAAGGTATTTTGCCATGTCGCCAGCCGTAAATTTCTCATGCCCGGCGACGGTCATTGTAATTCTTTCCCCATCCACGCCTTCCACCATTTGTTTAAAGCGAATTTCTTTCAGGTTGAGGATAATATCCACCATGTTTTCGATGACGCCCGGAATAGTCGCAAATTCATGGTCTACACCGTCAATTTTGATGGTAGTAATTGCATAGCCTTCCAGCGACGAAAGCAGCACGCGGCGCAATGCGTTGCCGATAGTAGTGGCATACCCGGGTTCCAACGGGCGGAACTCAAAACGTCCGAATGTTTCGGATGATTCAAGCATAATTACTTTATCGGGTTTTTGAAATGTTAAAATTGCCATTGTATTTGTATGTAAAAAATTTCTAAAAAAGTTTCTTTATTTCCGTAAGGCACGGGGGCGGGAAAAGCGCACCCACTGCATTACTTACTTGGAGTACAACTCTACTATCAACTGCTCGTTGATGTTTTCGGGAATTTCCGAACGTTCCGGGCGGTTGGCATACTTGCCGGCAAGCGTAGCGGCGTCCCATTCCAGCCAGGGGTACTTGCTGCTTCCGCCGATGCTGTCTTGAATAACTTCCAGCGATTTCGAGCGTTCGCGAACGCTTACGATTTCGCCGGGTTTCACAATACACGACGGGATGCTGCACAGTTTTCCGTTCAACACAATGTGGCGATGCGTTACCAGTTGCCGTGCGGCTGCGCGCGTCGGCGCAATGCCCAAACGGTAGACGATATTGTCCAGCCGGCTTTCGAGCAGGAATATCAAATTGTCGCCTTTACGTCCTTTCATGCGCGAAGCCTTTTCGTACAGGTTGCGGAACTGGCGTTCCAGTAAGCCGTAAGTGTATTTGGCTTTTTGCTTTTCCTGCAACTGCGTACCGTATTCCGATACTTTTTTGCGTTTCTTTGCCAAGCCATGTTGTCCCGGAGGATAGTTTTTCCGGTCATAATTTTTGTCTGCGCCGTAAATCGGCTCGCCGAATTTACGCGCGATTTTGGTAGTAGGTCCTGTATACCTTGCCATAGTTTTTAATCGTGTTTATCCTGCTGACGCCGCAGTTTTGTTTAATTATTAAGCTGTATGCTTTAACCTTCGAGTTTCCCAGCGGGGTATTTGCCGTTACAGTTTGCATCTTACTGCCGGCTGCCCGCTATTTACACTCTGCGACGTCCTTTCGGACGGCAGCCGTTGTGCGGCAAAGGAGTAACATCTACAATTTCGGTAACTTCTATTCCTGATCCATGCACGGCGCGGATAGCGGCTTCGCGACCGGAGCCCGGACCTGTTACAAATGCTTTTACTTTACGCAAACCTAAATCGTAAGCCACTTTGGCGCAATCGGTAGCGGCTGTCTGCGCCGCATAGGGCGTATTCTTTTTCGAGCCGCGAAAACCCATTTTACCTGCCGACGACCAGCTAATCACTTGCCCTATGCTGTTGGCTAAGGTTACGATTACATTATTGAAAGTGGAATGCACGTGCAATTGACCGTTTGCATCCACTTTGACCACTTTTTTCTTATTGGTGGCTGTTGTCTTCTTTGCCATAATCTACTTACTATTTAGTTGCTTTCTTTTTGTTTGCTACTGTTTTTTTCTTCCCTTTGCGTGTGCGGGCGTTGTTTTTGGTTGTTTGTCCGCGCACGGGCAGTCCCAAGCGGTGGCGGATGCCGCGATAGCAACCGATGTCCATCAAGCGTTTGATGTTCATTTGAATGGATGAACGCAGTTCCCCTTCGATTTTATATCCGCCCTGCTGGATAAGCGAACGAATGGCGGTTACCTGTTCATCGTTCCAGTCTTTTACTTTGGTATCAAAATCAATACCTGCTTGCTTCAAAATGTCTTGAGCCGTACTGCGGCCAATGCCGTAAATGTAGGTCAAGCCTATTTCCCCGCGTTTGTTTTTTGGTAAATCAACTCCGGCTATACGTGCCATATATATTTAAAATTTAATGATTTAAAAATTTAATAATTCAATTAGCCCTGTCGCATTTTGAACTTCGGCGTTTTTTTGCATATAACATACAAACGTCCTTTGCGCTTCACGATTTTGCAATCTTCGCTGCGTTTTTTTATGGATGCTTTTACTTTCATATCGTTTATTTTTATTTGTATCTGAATGAAATCCTGCCTTTGCTCAAATCATACGGCGACATTTCGACGCGTACCTTATCGCCCGGCAGGATACGGATGTAGTGCATCCGCATCTTGCCCGAGATATGCGCAATAATCACATGTCCGTTGTCTAATTCCACGCGAAACATGGCGTTGGACAAGGCTTCGATGATTGTTCCGTCTCTTTCTATTGCCGACTGTTTTGGCATATACTTTTTTTCTTTTTTACTTACCGTTTACTGCGTATTCTCTATAAACTCAAATGTGGATAATATTTCGGGCTGTTCTTTCCGCACGGCTACGGTCAGTTCGTAGTGTGCGGAACGTTTGCCGTCTTTTGTACGCAACGTCCACCCGTCGTCTTCCAAAAACACTTCCTGCGTTCCTTCATTTATCATCGGCTCAATGCAGATGACCATGCCTTCCTGTAACCGTTTGCCGTTACCGCGTTTGCCGTAGTTCGGGACGTCAGGTTTTTCGTGCAGCCGCCGTCCGAGCCCATGCCCGGTCATTTCGCGTACAACGCCGTAGTTGAACTGTTCCACGTGCGTTTGCACGGCGGCGGCAATATCGCCTATCCGGTTGCCTGCTACGGCTTGCGCAATCCCTTTGAATAACGATTCTTTGGTTATGCGCATCAATTGCTTTGCCGCTTCGTCCACTTCCCCGACGGCGAAAGTATAAGCCGAATCGCCGAAATAGCCTTTGTAACAAGTGCCGCAATCGACCGATAAAATATCGCCTTCCTGCAAGCGGTAACCCGACGGAATGCCGTGTACGACCACGTCATTGACCGAGAGGCAAAGCGTATTGGGAAATCCGTTGTAGTTCAAAAACGCCGGAACAGCGCCATGGTCGCGGATAAATATTCCTGCAAATTTATCCAGTTCCAGTGTGGAAACTCCGGGAACTACCCGTTTCCCTATTTCTGCCAACGTTTTTGACACTATCATCGCATTTTCTTTCAATAGCGCTATTTCATCGTTGGTACGCAAGTGTATCATCTCGTCAAAGAGCTTTTCCGGTTAACGGCGTATTTGTTTACCGCCGTCCGCCGGCGCTGTCATTATTTCTTTTCTTCCCATAAACCGCATACGCTTTCCATTTACTGTTTACTGCCTGCTGCTTTATCCATTCCGTCCTTTCAGGCGTCCTGTTTTCATCAATCCGTCGTAGTGGCGGTTGAGCAGGTGGCTTTCGATTTGCTGCAATGTATCCAGCACCACGCCCACCATAATCAGCAACGACGTTCCGCCGTAGAAATACGCAAACTGGTCGTTGATGCCGAATAGCATGGCAAACGCCGGCAAGATAGCGACAATCGCCAAAAACACAGAGCCGGGAAAGGTGATGCGCGACATAATGCTGTCTAAATATTCGGCGGTTTTCCGTCCCGGTTTCACGCCCGGAATAAAACCGCTGTTCTTCTTCATTTCTTCCGCCATCATATTCGGATTAACCGTTACGGCGGTGTAAAAATACGTAAATACGACGACTAAAATAGCGTAAATAAAATTATACCAAAAGCCGCGATGATCGCTCAATGTAGCGGCGATCCCCTGCCCCGCGTCAAAACCGGCAAACAGCAGCGGGATAAACATCAACGCCTGCGCAAAGATAATGGGCATCACGCCGGCAGCATTTATTTTTAACGGTATATATTGGCGGACGCCGCCGTATTGTTTGTTTCCCACAATACGTTTGGCATATTGTACGGGAATCCGGCGCGTGCCTTGCACCAATGCAATGGTTACGGCAAAGACCAACATCAACAGCACCAATTCTACTATCAACATTAGCGGGCCGCCGACGGTGTCGTTAAGGCGCGATCCTGCTTCGGCAAGGAAGGCAAAGGGCAGGCGCGCCACAATACCGACGGTAATGATTAACGAAATACCGTTGCCGATACCCCTGTCGGTAATGCGTTCGCCGAGCCACATGACAAACATGGTGCCGGCGATAAGTATGACGGTAGCAAAAATATTGTAGGAAAATCCGCTGACTAAAAATGCCTGCTGTGGTAATTGCGCGTGCAGGTTAGCCATATAGGCAGGACCTTGGAACGCCAGAATAGCAATGGTCAGGTAACGGGTCCACTGGTTCATTTTCCGGCGACCGCTTTCGCCTTCGCGTTGCAGGCGCTGGAAGTACGGCACCATCATTCCCAACAACTGGATGACGATAGACGCCGAAATATAGGGCATGATACCTAATGCAAATACGGAAGCGTTACCAAACGCGCCCCCCGAGAAGATGTTAAGCAACCCCAACAACCCGCTGGACGCCTGGCTTTGCAAATTATTCAATTGCATGGGGTCAATACCCGGAAGGACGACAAAACTGCCTAACCGGTAAACTAACAGCAACAGTAATGTATAGACAATACGTTTGCGCAGGTCTTCGATTTTAAAGATGTTTTGTATGGTGGTAATAAATTTTTTCATTGCCCCGGTTATAATTTAGTGGCTGTTCCTTGTTGCGCTTCAATAGCGGCAATTGCCGATTTCGAAAAAGCATGCGCCGTTACATTCAGTTTGGCGGTCAATGTACCGTTGCCGAGTACTTTTATGCGGCTGTTCTTCGACGCCAAACCGGCTTCTATCAAAGTTTCTACGGTAATACTGGTAGCCGCCGTTTTGTCGGCGATAGCCTGTAGCGTCGAAATATTGATAGCTTTATATTCTACGCGGTTAATGTTATTGAACCCGAATTTCGGCAAGCGGCGTTGCATAGGCATTTGTCCGCCTTCAAATCCTTTCTTGTGCGAATATCCCGAACGCGATTGCGCGCCTTTGTGTCCGCGCGTGGAAGTGCCTCCGCGCCCGGAGCCTTCGCCGCGCCCGATGCGTTTGGTTTTATGTGTTGAACCCGTTGCGGGCGTTAAGTTTTGTAATTTCATAGTTCACTCGTTTTTTCGCTGGCGCCGGTGGTGTAACCGACTCGCAATGGTTTTTATTTTATTTCTTCTATGGTTACCAAATGCCGGATTTTTTCGACCATGCCCAAGGTAACCGGATTTACTTCCCGTTCTACGGTTTGACGAATGCGGCGCAATCCTAACGAAGCCATTGTGGCTATTTGGCGTTCGGTTGCGCTGTTGGTACTTTTTACTTGTGTAATTCTCAATTTTGCCATAGCGTACATTCCTTATCCTTTAAATACTTTTTGCATCGGCACGCCACGCACGCCGGCTACCGTGTAAGCGTCGCGCAATTCCAGCAGCGCATTTACCGTAGCTTTTACCAGATTGTGCGGGTTTGACGAACCTTTCGATTTTGCCAGCACGTCGTGGATGCCGGCGCTTTCGAATACGGCGCGCATAGCGCCACCGGCTTTCACTCCCGTACCGGGCGCGGCGGGTTTCATGAATACCTGCGCGCCGCCGAATTTCGCCACCTGTTCATGTGGAATGGTGCGTTTGTTCAACGGGACTTTTACCAAATTTTTCTTTGCGTCTTCTATTCCTTTGGAAACAGCAGCCGCTACTTCGCCGGCTTTACCCAGCCCGTAGCCGACTACGCCGTTTTCATCGCCCACTACTACAATAGCGGCAAAGCTGAAATGGCGCCCCCCTTTGGTTACTTTCGTAACGCGCTGAACGGCTACCAGGCGGTCTTTTAATACCAAGTCGGTAGTTTTTACTTTTTTTACGTTTATCGTTGCCATAATAATTGTGTCGAATTAGAATTTAAGGCCGCCTTCACGGGCAGCGTCTGCCAAACTTTTTACTCTACCGTGGTATAAATAACCGCCGCGATCGAACGATACGGTTGTTATTCCTTTAGCGAGGGCGCGTTCGGCGGCTAATTTGCCTACCAGTTTTGCCGTTTCTACGCCGGATTTGCCTTTCACGGCTTCCGTTATTGCTTTTTCGCTTGACGACGCCGTTGCTAACGTAACGCCCGCTACGTCGTCAATAAATTGCACATAGATGGATTTATTGCTGCGGAACACCGACATGCGGGGGCGTTCGGCAGTACCTTGCACTACTTTACGGATGCGGTATTTTATCCGTTGCCTTCTGTTTATTTTTGTTAATGCCATACTGTACTTCTCCTACTATTTAGCGCTTGCCGATTTTCCGGCTTTACGGCGCAATTGTTCACCAACGAATTTAATACCTTTACCTTTATACGGTTCGGGCGGCCGCAATGAGCGGATTTTTGCAGCCACCAAGCCTACCAGTTGCTTGTCGTGGCTCTTGAGGGTTAATATAGGGTTTGCGCCTTTCTTTACAGCTTCGGCGGTAGCTTTTATTTCTTGGGGTATCTCAAAATAAATATCGTGAGAATAACCCAAACTGAATTGCAGCACCTGCCCGTTCACTTCCACGCGGTAACCCACGCCGACTAATTCCTGTTGAATCGTGTAGCCTTGCGACACGCCGGTCACCATATTTTGTACCAATGCGCGGTAAAGGCCGTGCATCGAACGGTGGCGGGGCTGGTCGGTTGGGCGGCTAACCGCAACAGTATTTCCCTCTACGGCTACTTTGATATCTGCATCTACCTTTTGTTGCAGTTCACCGAGCGGACCTTTAACCACAACCACATTGCCGGCGTTCACCTTGACGGTTACTCCCTGTGGCAGGTTTACAGGTAATTTTCCTATTCGTGACATCTTTTCTAAATTTATTTATTTTATTCTTTTCAATGTGGCATACTCATAAGTTGCCACGTTTTCTTCTATACTAAACAATGTCAATTCGTTTTGCTTAATGAATTGACCTGTAAAAACGGTTGCTCCTTTTCCATCGTCGGTCTTTTCATAGAAATACATATCAACCCCATATCCCTGTTCATAAGTATAACGCCGCACATTGACGCTGTATGCATTTTTGCTGCCATTGCTGATGGAACACGTTTCGGCATCATCAAACCGCAACTCAATAACAAGGTCGTTCGTTTCGTACTTCCACACGGTATTTACAATCGTGTCGTTGTTTTCG
>JAITKG010000064.1 GCA_031278495.1 Prevotellaceae bacterium
TTTGGGTAGCTCCATTTGCCGCTTTCAAAATAAACGGCGGCGTTCCCTGCAATGTATATGTCCCATTATTTGCTATGACAAATGGCGGGCAGTCGGAAGCATAAGCGCACCAGTTAAAAGTGGTATTTGCCGGTATGTTATCCAATGGTACTGTTACGTTTTGGCTGTAACTGCCATTGTTCCCCTGCAACCAAAAACCTTTGTTTGTTTCCGCTGCAACTGTTCCGGGCGAAGGATTGGCAACGATAGCGCGCGTCCATGTGCCGGAAGGTTGGTTGTTTTCTATTTTGATAAAATCAACCCATAACCAGATTTTGGAATTGTGGCAAGTTCCTTTGGGAATAGCATCCCACGATACGCGGAATTGCACGGCAGGCGCAGTATAAGTCGCGCTGAGCATTTCGATGTTAATGTGGCTTTGTGCAACAACAGCAAAGCCTGATCCCATAAGGGAAAGAAAAGAAAGAAGCATTTTTTTCATAATATTTAATTTTTTTATTGTTATTACTTTTTGCAGCCTTGGAGTTGTTTTAACATTTTTACCAAACACAAACACTTTATAAAACAACCCCCTACTGCAAATTTTTATTCACCGCCATTTCACCTAACTTTTATTTAATTTTTTTAATTGTAAAAATGAAGCGTGGACTTCACTTATTGCTTCAAGCGGTTCTCGAATACCTATTATTGAAATAAATGAAAATCCACATTTCTTTGTGTATCCTTTTCTATTCTTCAATAATTGAAATTTTCGAGATTTCTTGAAGCCGAATAAAAATAGGTGTAAGTATATTAAAAGAACATCATTGATACTGCAAATATATTACTTTATTTTTTAATTGCAATTTTTTTTTTCATTGGCTATTTGAATTTATCGTGTATCGCCTTTTATACACCTGCAATTATTATAAAATTTTCACTTATCTTTGGAAAAAATAAAATTGTTTTTTCAAATAACAAAACAATATGCGTGAATTTACATGGGTTGCCGGCGGTACGGGTTTTATTTTCCTTATGACTTGCCTGGGCGCGGCAATGGTTTTTTTCTTCCGGCAACGTACCAGCCGGATGATGCAGACGCTTTTTCTGGGCTTTGCCGCAGGCGTCATGGTTGCCGCCGCCGTATTCGGTTTACTGTCCCCGGCAATTGATGAGGCAGAAGCCATGGGGCATACCGGTTGGTTGCCTGCCGCCGGCGGCTGTGTGCTTGGGGCGCTTTTCCTGTTTTGCCTTGATAAATTGATTCCGCACCTGCATCCGGCGACCAATGTGCAGGAGGGTTTGTCGTCGTCAATGAAACGCACAACCATGCTCGTTTCGGCAGTTACCTTGCACAATATTCCCGAAGGGATGGCAGTCGGGCTTTCGTTTGCGCTGGCTGCGCAACATGGCGGCGATCCGGCAATGTACGTGTCGGCGGTGGCGCTGGCATTGGGGATAGGCATACAAAATTTCCCCGAAGGCGCTGCCATTTCGCTGCCGCTCCGGCAAGAGGGAATGAAAACGGGAAAGGCGTTTTTACTGGGTTGCGCTTCGGGTATAGTAGAGCCGGTATTTGGTTTTGCTATGGTGTTCCTGTCCGGTTGCATTGCGCCGTTGATGCCCTGGCTGCTGGCTTTTGCAGCAGGGGCAATGCTGTATGTGGTAATTGAAGAACTCATCCCCGAAGCGCATTTGGGCGAGCATTCCAACATTGGAACGTTGTCGGTAATGGCAGGCTTTGTGTTGATGATGATACTGGACGTCGCTTTGGGATAAAGCTATTTCTATTTTTATAAAACTTTTTCCGTAGTTGAAAATAATTACTTTCAAAATACTTCCGCCATCATGCAGCGGACGCTTCCGCCGCCATTGCGTTCGATAGTGGGAATAGCCGGTGAAAGCAACTCGTTGTATTTTTCCAGTGCGCCTGCCTGCGCGGGCGACAGCGCGCGGCGCGCCGTATTGGAAAGTATTAGGAAGCGTTTTCCGGAGCGGCTTTGCAGTTGCAGCATATTGCCGGCAAAACAGGTCATTTGCGCAAGGGTTACCGGTATAATTTCTTTTCCTGTTTCTGTTAATTTATTTACCAGTACGTCCTGCTCCCGTTTATCCGTAATGCTTTCCATGCAAACTACGGCAAAATTTTCTGCCACGCACAGCATTACATTGGTGTGGTAAACCGCCTGCCCGTTAACATCCGTAGCATGGAACACTACCGGCGAAAAGTGCATTTGCCGGCAAAAATCGTGCAACACTTCTTCATTGGTGCGGGGCGAAAGGCATGCATATGCTATCTGCCGGCTACGGTCGAACACCATGCTGCCGGTGCCTTCCAAAAAGAGGTTTTGCGTTTCGTAATGCGTAAAATCAATGAATCGCCGAATGGTGAAAGCGCTTTTTATAGCGTTTAGCGCCTTGCGCTCCTGCCGCCGGTTTCCGGCAAACATTGGATACAGGCAGGCAATGCCGCCGGGATGAAACGAAATCCAGTTGTTCGGGAAAATGGCATCGGGCGTATGCGGCGTCGGCGTGTCGTTGAGGACGGTTACAGATATATCGTGCGCTCGCAACAAAGTTACAAATGCGTCAAATTCTTTCAACGCCCCGTCTTGCGTATTATCCCCGCCGTCCTGCTGGAATGTATTGTTCACCGCTGTTTCAGCATTGTAGCCGAAACGTACGGGACGTATCATCAACACATGCGAAGCAATCATAAACTATCTATGGATTTTTTAATGATACTTACCGCTTCGAGTATTTGCGCTTCGGTGATCACCAGCGGCGGGGCAAAGCGGATAATATGGCGATGGGTAGGCTTTGCCAACAATCCGTTTTCAGCCATTTTCAGGCATACGTCCCATGCTTCCTTTCCGTTGGCTGGCTCAATGACGACCGCATTCAGCAAGCCTTTCCCGCGAATAGTGCGAATCATCGGCGAATGTATTTCCGCCAATTTTTCGCGTAAAATTTTCCCCAAACGGTCGGCACGTTCCGCCAATTTTTCGTCGCGCACCACTTCCAACGCCGCCACCGCCACCTTGCAAGCCAGCGGGAATCCACCGAAAGTAGAACCGTGTTCGCCCGGATGAATGGTCAACATCACATCATCGTCGGAAAGCACAGCCGACACGGGCAATACGCCGCCTGACAAGGCTTTCCCGAGTATCAACAAGTCAGGGCGCACGTTTTCGTGGTCGCAGCACAGGAGGCGTCCTGTACGCGCAATGCCGGTCTGTACTTCGTCGGCAACAAAAAGCACGCGGTGTTTTTTGCATAAACCGGCGCATGTTTTCAAATAGCCGTCGCTGGGGACGAATACGCCCGCTTCGCCCTGTATCGGTTCTACGAGAAAGGCGGCGATGCGGTCGCCCTGTTCGGTTAATACGCGTTCCAGCGCAGCGGCGTCGTTATACGGGATTTTTATGAATCCGGGCGTGAACGGACCGAACCGGGCATACGCATCGGGGTCGCTTGACATGGACACGACGCTGATAGTACGCCCGTGGAAATTGCCTTCGCAAACAACGATTGCCGCTTCATTTTCGGGGATATTCTTTTTTACATATCCCCAACGGCGCGCCAGTTTCAACGCCGTTTCCACAGCTTCTGCGCCGGTGTTCATGGGCAACACCCGCTGATACCCGAAATATTCGGTAACATATTTTTCGTATGTTCCCAAACAGTCGTTGAAAAAAGCGCGCGAGGTTAAACACAGTTGTTGCGCCTGCTCCGTAAGCGCCTGCACAATTTTCGGATGACAGTGTCCTTGGTTCACCGCCGAATATGCCGAAAGGAAATCAAAATATTTTTTCCCTTCCACATCCCACACGTAAACGCCTTTGCCGCGTTCCAGCACCACCGGCAGCGGATGGTAGTTGTGCGCGCCAAAGCGGTTTTCCAAATCCATATAAAAGTTGTAAGTCATTTTAGCCATAAGTCATTTTTAGTCATAAGTTGTAACAAGCGCATTGGCGTCAGCCTAAATCTGTAAATCGTTTTACACGCATAATATTTCGCCCACTTTTTCCATTTCCTCATAAAAGTCTTTGCCAAAGCGGTAAATAAGCGGTTCGCGGAGGAAACGGAATACCGGTATGTTTTCTTCTTTGCCTTTTGCCCGCGCCGCATCACACAAATGTTGCTGGTCATAATTTAATCCGATATTTTCCTTGAACTGTTTCACGCGAATGGGATACAGCCAGCATGAAACAGGTTTCCGGAAAGTGGTTTTTCCTTCGCGGTAGGCGCGTTCAATGGCGCAATAGCAAACGTTTTCCTTGTCAAAACAGGAATAAGCGCATTCCTTATTTGCGATAAGCGGCGTGCCTAATTCATTTTCCGGATCAACAACCGCCACGCCTTGCTTTTCGACGGCTTTGACGCCTTCGGGTTTCATGTAGGCAACGAAGTTCGGGTATTCTTTTTTCAACATTTCCGCTTCGGCGGGTTCGAGCGGCGCGCCGCTGTCGCCATATACGCAACAAATGCCGGCGCACTGCGAAATATCGCATGCAAAGTATTGTTGCCAAATATCGGCGCTTATCAATTTATCGTCTATCTGTATAATGGATGGCATGATTATATTTTTTATTGCCGCACAAAACCAATGAAGCAAAAGTACGCAAAAAAGCGAGCTTCTGCAAATTTATGGTTTGAGGATGCGGCAGGCAGATTCAACCAACCAATGCAACTCTTGTTGCGCCGTGTCCCCTCATCGCGCAACCATGAGGAAACAATTAAACGCATCACACGGATAACGGCACACCGTTCACAGGGAATTGACGAATTTACAGATTTTAGCTGGCGCAGGAAAATAAAGAGTAGTGGCGGCAGTTAAAATCTGTAAATCCTATAAATCCGTCTTTGATTTTTTTTTACCTTTGTAAAATAATAACAACACATGAAAAATATTTTTAAACAAATTT
>JAITKG010000077.1 GCA_031278495.1 Prevotellaceae bacterium
AAGTCTGTTTTCGGTTGCGGACGGGGTTGCGACACGTGCAGATAACCGTCCACGACCCGCAGGGAATGCCGCCGGGCAATAAAAAAGCCCCCCGCCTGCCGGCGCGGAATAAATTTTATTTGTACAGGGATTATTAAAAAGATAGCGCTGTGCTGTGCTGTGCTGTGCTGTGCTGTGCTGTGCTGTGCTGTGCTGTGCTGTGCTGTGCTGTGCAAAGATAGCGCTTTTTCCCTTACGGTGCAAGGGTTTTCACAGGATTTTATCAAGAAGTTTTGCACAGGCATAGTTGAAAGTTGAAAGTTGAAAGTTGTAAGTTGTAAGTTGCTTTGTTGGGCACAAAGATAGTAAATGTTTTTAATATCCAAAAAAATGTTTTTTCAGGCAACTGTTTATTCTAATTAAATAATATTTTTTTCATCGCTTCTACGTTTGGCGGCACGCCGGTGAAGAGTTCAAAGGCTGGCACGGCTTGCCAAAGCAGCCATGAAAGACCGCTTATGTACTCCGCCCCGCCGGTTACCGCCTGTTTGTAGAGGGGGCGGTTGGCATAATCGGCGTCCAGCACTGCCTGTTGTTTGTGAAAATGGAGGGTGCGTAAAAACTCCGCTTCGGCAGGCAATGTGTTTACGATTATCCGGCATTCTTCCAGTTCCCGCGCTGCATAAGGGAAGGAAAGCGGCTTTACTGGAAAGCGTCCTGCCAGCGCTTCTACTTTTTCTACCGTGCGGTTTGCCCACCATACCCTTGCCCCGTTGTTCGCGAGGGCATAAGCCGCCGCCTGCCCCGCGCCCCCTGCGCCCAGTACAAGGGCTTTGCTGTTTTTTAGCGTTATGCCGCGTTGCAGGAATGAATTTACTGCGCCGTAGACGTCGGTATTGCAGGCATGCAACCTGCCGTTGCGGTTCACAATGGTATTTGCCGCGCCGGTGGCTTTTACCTCATCGCTTTGCACGTCCGTGAACGGCACGATGGCGTTTTTGAAAGGCATGGTTACATTCATTCCCTGCAATCCGCAGGCGCGGAACAGGCGCGCCGCTTCTTCAGCCGACGGCGCAGGCAACAGGATGTACGAATAGTTAGCCGCCGGCGGATAAGCCGCCGCAAATAACTGCGGGCTTTTGCTGTGCGCAATGGAAATACCGGTAAGCGCAAAATTCATTTTTTCAGGCGTTAGCTATTATGTTTTGAAAATATATGTTTTATTTGCGAAACGGTAAGTTGCCCGTCGGCAGTAGCAACGCCATGGTCGGGCGCGGCATAAATGAAGGGCGCTCCCAGGGAACAGGATTCCGTGCGCGACGCTTGCCCTTCTTTACCCATGCAAAATGCCAGCAGGTTTTTTTCCGTTTTGTAAAGCGACAATATCCTTCCGGCGTCGGCGGCTGTGCGGGCACAGGTGGCTATCTTCAAAAGACCGGGTTGCAAAGCGCGCATCTGCGCTATGATGCGTTGCAGTTCCCCGTTATCCGGCGTGCGTTCAAAGTCGTGGTACGAGAGGATAACTTTACATTTTGCTTTCCTTGCCTCCTGCATTAAGGCGGCAAGGTAGGGCGCGCCGGTTTCAATATCCACATAAGCTGCGCCGGCATTGACGGCTGTTTTCAATGCTTCGAAGCGGGCGGCGTCAGTGACGCCGTTGGGGCGGAAAGTGGCAACCAGCGGGACTTTTGCCTGTCCAAATAACTGTACGATTTGCGCCGGAGTGCAGGGAACCGTATCCAAGCGTATCTCCGCCATTTCGCATGTCGCCAGCGTCTGCCGGCAAGTTTCAAAATCACATTGGGCGATGCAGGTACAAATCATGGAAATTAGGAATTAAGAATTAGGAATTTGAAATTAGCAATATCAATATCTACTTCTACGGCTTTGCCGATAGCCGTCAGGGCAATGAAGTGCAGCAAAACGCCGGATTTCTTTTTGTCTTTCATCATCGTTTCATGTAACTCTTCTACCGGGATAATAGAATCTACCGGCAGGCGGAAACGCTTTAACAGCGCGGTAATCCGGAGGACGTCGGCTGTTGTGAGCCAGCCTTGCCGTTGCGAAAACTTTGCGGCATACGCCAATCCGATACTCACCGCTTCGCCGTGCATGATATTTTTGACGTTGCATTCAATCGCATGACCCAGCGTGTGCCCCAAGTTTAATATGCGCCGTTCGCCTTTTTCTTTTTCGTCGCGCGCCACAATATCTAATTTAATTTGTGCGGCGCGGTGGATGATTTCGCTCAATGCCGGTTCTTTCTTGTTTATAATCTCACGGGCGTGTTGTTCTATAAATTCAAACAGCGTAACGTCGGCTATCAATGCGGCTTTTATCACTTCGGACATGCCTGCATTGAATACGCGGGAGGGCAACGTGGACAATACATCGGTCGTGCACAGCACAAATTCCGGTTGCGTAAACGTGCCGGTAATATTTTTATAGCCGCTCACGTTCACGCCGTTTTTTCCGCCTAATGCAGCGTCTACCTGCGCCAGCAGCGTGGTGGGGACAAATCCGAAACGCACGCCGCGCATATAGGTCGAAGCCAAAAAGCCGGTAATGTCGCACACAATGCCGCCGCCAACACCCAGCAGAAAGAAAGTGCGGTCGGCTTCTTCACTCAATAAATCGAGGGTGAGTTTTTCTATTGTGTCCAGTGTTTTCACTGTTTCCGCCGCCTGGATAGTGATGAACGGAATGGTGGGAAAATGGCGCGTAAACCATTCCTGCACCTGTTCATCCACTATCGCTATCACCGGCGCATTGTTCGGGATATATTCCGGCAATTGCTCCGGCGTCAAGCCTGTTACTACCTGTCCAAATTTTGTTACCATGTGCGTTAAGATTTAAAAATTTAAAGGTTCAAAGATTTAAAGGTTCAATTTTTTTCATTGGTTGCCGGGAAACCACGCTGGCGCATGGCTTCAAAGGCAAGTATAGCTGCCGATACCGAAACATTCAGCGAATCTACCCGTCCGCGCATGGGGATTTTTATATGCGCGCCGGCGTGTTGCAACCAGTAAGGACTAAGCCCATCGGCTTCCGTACCCAGCACAATGGCGCAAGGTTTGGTGAAGTCCGTTTCGTGATACCATTGCGTGGCGTGCAATTCCGCCGCATAGCTCGTTACCTGTTGCGCATGCAGCCATGCAACGGTTTCCGCCGCACCGGCAATAACTATCTGCTGCGTAAATACGCATCCCAAACTGGAGCGGATAACATTCGGATTGTAAATATCGGTGAGCGGGTCGCATACCACTACTGCATCGGCTTTCGCCGCGTCGGCAGTGCGGAGTATCGCGCCCAAGTTGCCCGGCTTCTCCACCGCATCCACAATAATGATAAACGGGTTGCGCGACAGTTGCAGTTCGCCGAATGTAGCGTTCCGCGCAACGGACACGGCTAACAAACCGCCGGAATGTTCGCGGCAAGCCATCTTCCCAAATACTTCCCCGCTCACCGCCTGCACCGGAACCGTTTTTCCGACGCTTTCCGCAAACGCTACGGCAGCGGGCATTTCCGCACAAAAGAAAAGCGCCGTAAGCCGGTAACCTGCTTCCATCGCTAACGTGATTTCGCGGGATCCTTCCACTACGAACAAGCCCTGCTTGCGCCGCTCGCGGGATTTTTCCCGCAATGCGCAAAATGCTTTTATACGTATATTTTTTGCAGAAGTTATCAAAGTGATTAAGAGATTAAGTGATTAGGTGATTAAGGCTTTTATCCATATATTTTCTGCTTTACGCCTTACGCATCATGCTTTCGCATCACAAAATTTCAAACTCATATCCAAACTTTTTATTTGGTGGGTGAGCGCACCTACCGATACGAAATCAACGCCACATCCGGCATAGTCCCGGATTGTCTGCAACGTAATGCCGCCGGAGGATTCCGTTTCATATTTCCCGGCAATTAACGCTACCGCTTTGCGCGTGTCGTCAAGGGAAAAATTATCCAGCATGATGCGTTGCACGCCGCCAATACGCAGCACAGTTTGCACGTCTTGCAGGGAGCGCACTTCAATTTCAACAGGCAGTTTCCGGTTGGTGCGGTTCAGGTATGCCTGCACGTTATGCAGCGCATTCTCTATGCCGCCGGAGAAATCAATGTGGTTGTCTTTTACCAGTATCATATCGAATAATCCGGTGCGGTGGTTTTCGCCGCCGCCAAGTTTTACCGCCAGCTTGTCGAGCAGGCGCATGCCCGGCGTCGTTTTCCGCGTATCCAGCACCCGCGTTTTCAAGCCGTCCAGCTTTTTCACATATTCCGCTGTTTGCGTAGCCACGCCGCTCATCCGCTGCATAATGTTCAATACAATGCGCTCTGCCTGCAACAAGGAACGCACCGCACCCGTAACATAAAAAGCTATGTCGCCCGCTTTCACCTGCCTTCCGTCGGCTATCGCCACCGTCATGGCAATAGCAGGATCAATCATGCGGAACACCCGCCCCGCCGCTTCCACGCCCGCCAGTATGCCTTCCTGTTTTACTAATAATTTCATCCGTCCCTGCGCCGCAGCGGGAATACATGCGGCGGAAGTATGGTCGCCATCGCCGAGGTCTTCGGCTATAGCCAATTTAATAAGTTCGTCCATTTCCTGATTTAAGTCGTAAGCCATAAGTTGTAAGCCGTAAGTTTCGACAAGCGCACTGGCGTCAGCCTGATTCTTAATTCCTATCTCACTCCCGTTCTATTCGCAGTTGTTGAATTTTCAGTTCTTTATTTTGGTCTTTAATGAGTATGGTTACCCGTAATATGTCATTGTTTTTTGTTTGCAATATACCAATGGCGTATTTTACCGTTTGCTTGTCGCTGCTGTGTTTGAAAGCAAACTTTGCCGGCGGATGTTGTTCAAAAAAATTTTTCAATACCATTGTCGCCTGCGCCTTGCTGTAGGCGCTTTCTTCGCCAAGTAAATTACACTCCAGCGTATTGGGAAACCATGCCGACAACGCCGTAACATCACCCGTTCGTATGCATGCTTCCATCGCGTCGAACGATGCTTTATTATCCGCAGGCTGGGCGGCTGCCGTACAGATTACACAGGCAAGGAACAAAAATAAAATGTATTTTTCCATAAGGATGTGATATTGGTCGCTTGCAAAGATACAAAAAAGATATCAGTGCAACGGGCGAAAAACGGAACGGACGGATATTAAAAATTCCGGATTAACCACCACAGGGTTGACGTATTAAATTTTGTACCTCGCGCGGAGCACAGGTTTACCGCTAAGCGTTGGCATTGCTCCGCGCGAAAGGCAGGGGGATACATAGACCCCGTGCTGCGCCTGCGGCTTGCACGGGGTTACCAACATTCTGCCCCTGACGGGGCGGGCGCGTCATTCCGAGCGGAGCGGAAGCCCCCTAACCCCCGAAGGGGGAAAGGGATTTACAGATTTACGGATTTACAGATTTACAGATTGAGGCTGGCGCGGTAGCCACATCATCACATTAGCCTGCGTCAGCCCAATTAGTCACATTAGCACATTAGTCACATTAGCACATTAACCTGCGTCAGCCATTTTCAACTTACGACATTGTTCCGCCGATCATATCGAGGAGTTCGTTGGTGATGGCTTGCTGGCGCGATTTATTGTAGGCGATGACTAATGTATCGATAAGTTCGTCGGCGTTGTCGGTGGCGGTTTGCATGGCTATGACGCGCGCCGCATGTTCCGAAGCGTTAGAATCCAAGAGCATGGTATAAAGTTTCAGCTTGAGCGATTTTGGCAATAATTCGGCAAGCACTGCTTCCTGCGGCGGTTCGAGGAGGTAATTTGCACCGGTTTGTTTCGCCGTAGTTTTTTCCAGTGCGGGCAGGGACAGGGGCAAAAAGTTTTCGCGTGTGAGCGTTTGTGCGCCGGCGCTTTTGAAATGGTGATAGATTGCTTCTACCCGGTCAATGGCTTTGCGGTTGAAAAGGGTAACCAGTTCGCCGGCAAAAGCCGCAATGATATCGTAGTCGGGTTTAGCCGCCAGCCCTTCAAAGTTGCGGGTAACGGCGTATCCCGATTTGCGCGCGGCTTCGAATATTTTTTTCCCGACGGTATAAATAAAAATATTTTCTTTCGGGAGGTGTTCATAAGCCGACAATGTTTTGCGGAATTCCTTAATGACATTGGAATTGAATGATCCTGCCAGCGAACTGTCGGACGAAAAGGCAATGATCGCCACGCGTCCGGGGGTACGTTCTTCCGCCAGCGGCGTGTAAAAGCCGTCGCCTGCCGCCAGCACGCTGCGGAGAATGTGTTGCAGGGCATTGGAATAGGGAAGCATGCCGGCAATATTTTTCTGCGCTTTGTTTAGTTTCGCCGCCGATACCATTTTCATGGCAGAGGTAATCTTCTGCGTGGTTTTTACCGACTGTATCCGTTCTTTTATTTCTTTGAAAGCCGCCATGCTGTGAGAAAGAAACTACTTTAACATACCCGTTATTTCCGCCGCCAGTTTTTCGATGGCGCCGGTTACGTCGTCATTGATTATGCCGTTTTTCAATGGCGCCAGGATATCATCCTTATGTTGCGCATCAAGCGCTTCGGTGAACATTCGTTCAAATTCGTTGATGCGGTTTAATTTAATATCGCGCAGCAGTCCCTGCGTTCCGCAGTAGAGTACGGCAATTTGTTTTTCGACCGGCGCCGGCGTGTATTTTGGTTGGATCAGGAGGCGCGTATTTTTTTGCCCTTTGTCAATCGTGAATGCCGTAACGGGGTCAATATCGCCGCCAAATTTGGTGAAGGCTTCCAGTTCGCGGTATTGCGCCTGGTCGATTTTGAGCGTTCCCGCTACTTTCTTCATCGCCTTGATTTGGGCGTTCCCGCCTACGCGCGACACGGAAATGCCCACGTTAATAGCCGGCCGGACGCCCTGGTTGAATAAATCGGTGTCAAGGAAAATTTGCCCGTCGGTAATCGAAATAACGTTTGTAGGGATATAAGCCGACACGTCGCCCGCCTGCGTTTCGATGACCGGCAGGGCAGTGAGCGATCCGCCGCCTTTAACTTTTCCTTTCAGGCTTTCGGGCAGGTCGTTCATGGTGGCGGCGACTTCGGGCTGGTTAATTATTTTTGCCGCCCGTTCCAGCAGCCGCGAATGCAGGTAGAAAATATCGCCCGGATAGGCTTCGCGTCCCGACGGCCGGCGCAAGATCAGCGATACCTCGCGGTAAGCCACCGCTTGTTTTGACAGGTCGTCGAAAATAACCAGCGCATGCCGCCCGGTATCGCGGAAATATTCGCCGATGGCAGCGCCGGCAAACGGCGCGAAATATTGCATGGCGGCAGGGTCGGCGGCGGTAGCCGCTACCACAATCGTGTAATCCATCGCTCCTTTTTCGCGCAGCGTATTTACGATAGACGCCACCGTAGAACCTTTTTGCCCCACCGCTACGTAGATGCAATATACCGGGTCGCCGTTCAGGTAGCCCTCGCGTTGGTTGATGATAGTGTCTAAGGCAATAGCTGTTTTTCCGGTTTGCCGGTCGCCGATAATTAACTCTCGCTGCCCGCGCCCAATGGGGATCATGGCGTCCACCGCTTTGACGCCTGTTTGCAGGGGCTGGTTCACCGGCTGGCGGAAAATAACGCCCGGCGCTTTTCTTTCCAATGGCATCAGGAAACGTTCGCCGGTAACAGGTCCTTTGCCGTCGAGCGTTTCACCCAGCGGGTCTATCACGCGTCCAAGCATTCCCTCGCCTACGTTTATGGAGGCGATTTTACCGGTGCGGCGTACCGAGAAACCTTCTTTAATGTGGTCGGTTGTCCCCAGCAACACCGCGCCTACATTGTCTTCCTCGAGGTTCATCACAACGCCCATCATGCCGTCCTGAAATTCGAGCAGTTCATTTGCTTCGGCATTCGCCAGCCCGTAGATGCGCGCCACGCCGTCGCTGACCTGCAACACCACGCCTACTTCATCATACTGCAATTTGGCGTCGATATTTTCCAATTGCATTTTTAAAATCCTGGAAACTTCGCTTACTTTTATATCCGACATATTTGTTGTATTTCTTAGTGATTTTTTCTACTAAATGGTTAAACGATGATTTTATTTTTACGGATAAATTGCCGCCGCACTTTTTCTAATTGCCCCGCCACAGAGGCGTCGAGCCGGAGGTCGTTTACCTGAAAAATAAAGCCGCCTTTTATACTTGGGTCGATGCGGTTTTCTATTTCCACCTTGCCTTTCGTTTGTTGCTCCGCGCGACGCCGGATGCGTTCAATAATGGCGCCGGGCAGCGGCTCTGTCGATACCAGTAACGCCGTTCCGATGCGGCGCGCCGAGCGATACAGCGTTATATAACCCAATGCAATGTTGCGCACCAGATTTTCACGGCGGTTTTCGAGCAATAGCCGTATAAAACGCTGGTAACTGCCTTCTGCCGCCGTTGCGCCCGCCACATTGCACAAGAGTTGCAGCTTGTCGGCATACGATACTACCGGGCTGCTTATTGTTTCGAGCAGGTGCGGCGTGGCCGCTACCGTAGCCGACAATAATTTCATCCTGTCGTAAAGCGTCGTGTCTTCGCCGCGTTCGGCGGCGTATTCCAACAAAGCTTTTGCGTACCTTCTGGCTATGTGTCCTTCGTTCATACTAAATTATACGTTCCGTTTCGTCGAGCATTTGCAGGATGAAGGCTTCTTCTTTCGTTTTATCATCCAATTGCCGGTGCAACACTTTTTCGGCAATATCTACCGAAAGCATTGCCACCTGCGCATTGATTTCCCCGAGCGCTTTTTCCTTTTGCAGTTCGATGCGCTGGCGCGCCAGCGCAAGCTGTTTTTCCGTTTCCTCCACTGCTTTTTGCTGTGCGTTGAGCAGCAACTGTTCGCCATCCGCCATCGCTTTTTTGATGATAGCGGCTTGTTGCCTGCGCGCTTCGTCAAGTATGGCGAGCGATTCCTGTTTTACATTTTCGAGCTTCCGGGCGGCTTCCTCTGCGGCTTCAAGCGACTGGCTGATATGGTCGCGCCGCTCGTTCACCATACGGGTGATAACGGGAAAGCCGAATTTCGCCAGTACTCCAAAGACGAAGAGGAAACTGACCAGCATCCAGAACAGCAAACCAAAATCCGGTGTAAGCATACGTTTTCTCGTTTATGCAAGGAAACAAACAACGATGGCAAACAATGCCGCTCCTTCAATGAACGACGCCATAATGATCATCGACATGCGGATAAAGTCCGCTACTTCCGGCTGGCGGGCGATGGACTCCATAGCCGAAGCGCCGATTTTACCAATACCGATACCGGCGCCAATGACAGCAATGCTGGCTCCAAGCGGTGCAAATACTGCGCCGGAAAGTGTTTGCAAGAATGTAATTACTAATGGTAACATAATTTTTTTGTTTTTTAGATTTATAATTTTTATTAACTAAAGTTTACGCTTTTATTTTTTTCGGGTGATGCGAAGGCCGCGACAATCCTATAAATACAGCCGAAAGCATGGTAAATACATAGGCTTGAATATATGCCACCAACAGTTCAAGGCAATTCATAATAATTGACAAAATCACGGAGAACGCCGTCATTCCTACATTCATGGCAATACCCATTTCTACCGTTACGAATATCATAAACGTCAATGAAAGTATGACCGTATGTCCTGCAAAAATGTTCGCCAGCAAACGGATCATCAGTGCAAATGCTTTGGTGAAAATGCCGAATAATTCAATCACCGGAATAATTGGTACCGGTACTTTCAGCCACACCGGAACATCAGGCCAGAAGATTTCTTTCCAGTATTCGCGGTTGCCGAATACGTTTACCGCCACGAGGGTGCATAATGCCAATATGCAAGTAACGGCAATATTTCCGGTTGTATTGGCGCCGCCGGGAAATATCGGGATAATACCCATGACGTTGTTGATAAGGATGAAGAAAAATGCCGTCAGCAAGTAAGGCGCATACCGTTGATGGTCGTCGCCGATATTTTTGCGTATCACTTCATCGTAAATATCCATCACAAACATTTCTATGGCGCACACAAATTTTCCGGGAACGGAATTTTTCGGACGCCGCCTGTACCAGCGCGCTACGCTCAGGAATAACGCCAACATGATCGCTGAATTTATCATCAGCGCCAAAGCGTTTTTGGTAATGGAAATATCCCAGGGGCGGCAAGCTTCCCCTGCGGCGTTATGGTAGATAATTTTTCCTTTATATTTCCCTTCCTCGCCAATGCGGAATCCTTTATATGTTTCGCCGTGCGCCAGACGTTTTGATGAAAACGCTTGCCAGCCGCCGCTTTCGGAATGTACAATCACCGGGAGGTAAATGGATATATGGTGGTGGTTAATCGTCGTGATGTGCCACCAATAGCTGTCGGCGGTGTGTTCATTGATAATTTCGCTTACCTGCGGTTTTTCTTCTTCGGTATAAGTGTCGGCAGCCGCGCCTAAGGGCAGCAAGCAACCCAGCGTTACCGCGCCTAACAAAACTAATATATGTTTACCGGTATACATCCGATTATTTTTCTCCTGTTTCAGGTTGTTTGTAACGCCGTTCGATACTGCGCAGCACAAACACTTCCAATCCCATAAACACCAAATAAAATAGCAGGAACAAAATCAGGAATACGCGGAATACGGAAGCGTCCAATGTCAGGAAACAAACGAAGAAAAGCAGCAGTGCGACTACCAGCTTGCTCATTTTCCAAATCAGGAAATAATTGCTGACCTGCGCCGGCATAACGCCTCCTTCCCGGAGTTTTTTCTTCCATTGCCGCGTAAGCCCTGCGAAAGCAAGCAGGAAGACTAAGAACAATGCCGGAATATAGCGGCATTCCATAAAATTATATTGCGGCGTCACCCACCGGAGTACGATTTCCATACACGCCCACAGCAATAGCCACACAGCGATTGCCAAGCCGAATACACGTTCTTTTTTCTCAAAAAATTTCATTTGCATGTATTTTTATTGTTCTACACATACGGTTATTTTATTCCCGTTCACTTCTACAAAACCACCGCCAACGGGTATTATTTCATCTTTCCCGCCGCCCGTTACGCATTTTATCGCGCCTTTGGCAAGCATGGAAATCAACGGCGCGTGCGCAGGATACACCGCAAACTCGCCCAACAGTCCGGGGAAGACGGCATATTCCAGACTACCCTCGTAAAGCGTTCCTTTCGGCGATACTATTTGTATGTTTATTGATTTCAAGATTTAAAAATATCAAGGTTTATTTCTGCCGCCGCCCACTGCCGCCAGGATTTTTTCGCCTTTTTCTATGGCTTCTTCTATGGTTCCGACATTCAGGAATGCCTGTTCCGGCAGATGGTCTACTTCGCCGTCGAGAATCATTTTGAAACCTTTTATTGTATCTTCAATGGCGACCATAGCGCCCGGAACGCCCGTAAACTGCGCCGCCATGGCAAACGGCTGCGACAGGAAACGCTGCACGCGGCGCGCACGGTTCACAATCGTTTTATCTTCGTCCGATAATTCTTCCATCCCCAGAATCGAGATGATGTCCTGAAGTTCCTTGTTGCGTTGCAGGATATGGATAACCCGTTGCGCCGTGTTATAATGCTCTTCGCCGACGATAGCCGGGTCAAGGATACGCGACGTGGACGCCAGCGGGTCTACAGCCGGATAAATGCCCAGTTCCGTTATCTTGCGGCTCAGCACAGTGGTCGCGTCGAGGTGCGAAAAAGTGGTGGCGGGCGCAGGGTCGGTCAAGTCGTCGGCAGGCACATATACTGCCTGCACCGAAGTGATGGAGCCGCTCCTGGTCGAAGTAATCCGCTCTTGCATGCCGCCCATTTCCGACGCCAACGTGGGCTGGTAACCCACCGCCGAAGGCATGCGCCCCAACAGCGCAGACACTTCGCTGCCTGCTTGTGTGAAACGGAAAATATTATCAATAAAAAATAAAATATCCTTAGAACCTGTTCCCGAGTCGCGGAATGATTCCGCTACCGTCAATCCCGATAGCGCCACCGACGCGCGTGCGCCGGGCGGTTCGTTCATTTGCCCGAACACCAGCGTGGCTTGCGATTTCCCCAATTCGTCGTAATCTATTTTCGAGAGGTCCCAGTCGCCCTGTTCCATGCCTTTCTTAAACGCTTCGCCGTAGCGGATGACGCCCGATTCAATCATCTCGCGCAGCAAGTCATTGCCTTCGCGCGTACGTTCGCCCACGCCGGCAAACACCGAAAATCCGTGATGTTTTTTCGCAATATTGTTTATCAGTTCCATGATGAGCACGGTCTTTCCCACGCCGGCGCCGCCGAAAAGCCCGATTTTCCCGCCTTTGGAATACGGCTCCAGCAGGTCGATGACCTTGATGCCGGTGAACAGCACTTCCTGCACCGTCGATAATTCGTCGAATTTCGGCGGTTCGCGGTGAATGGGATGCGCGCCTTTCCGGTCTAACGCTTTGATGCCGTCAATAGCCTCGCCCACGACGTTCATCAGGCGTCCTTTGATTTGGTCGCCCACAGGCATGGTGATAGGCAGGTAGTATGACACAGCCGCCATCCCGCGCTGCAAGCCGTCGGTAGAATCCATCGCCACCGTGCGCACCGCATTTTCTCCAATGTGTTGCTGGATTTCGGCAATCAACGTACGACCGTCGCGCCGCGCAATTTCCACTGCATCGTGAATAGCGGGCAACGTTATTTTTGTAGCGTCGCCGTCCGCCTCAAAGCTGATATCTATTACCGGACCTATGATTTGCGAGATGCGCCCTGTGATGTGTTTGGAAGTAACTTCTTCGTGTATCATGTCGAATAGTCAGTTAATGTTTCAAAAAAACCTTACAAATGTAAGCATTTTTTTGTTTACACGAATAGTTTTCTTTAATTTTTTACACAGGGCAGATTCAACCGACCAATGCAACCGGGCTGCAAGCCGTGCTGGCTTGCCCTCTTCTCAACAGCATTTAAAGATTTCAAAAAGAACCGCCGGCGCATTTTCGTACCGGCAGTTCTTTTGTTGAATTAAGATTTAGCCTGCGCCAGCCACATCTCCACATCTCCACATCTCCACATTAGTTGTCGCGCCAGCCTCAATCTGTAAATCCGTAAATCTGTAAATCCGTAAATCCGTAAATCTGTAAATCCGTAAATCCCTTGTTCCCCCTTCGGGGGTTAGGGGGCTTTTTTATTTTCTTAACTCCCCAGCCGCGTCAGCCTCAGTCTGTAAATCTGTAAAGCGCATTCGGGACACGGCGGTAGCGAAGCGAGGATTTCACACGTGTAGCTCTTCCCCGAATAATAGCACTTCGTAAGCGAGTGGATTGTTTATATTAAAATCCCTCTCCCGGAAGGGATGAGGTTCAATGCGGCTATCTACGTAACGGG
>JAITKG010000112.1 GCA_031278495.1 Prevotellaceae bacterium
GGGGCAAAAATCTATCCACACCCACACGCGGTTGTTGGCGGGAATGGATGCATTCTGCCATTCCACCTTAAAGGTTACTTGCCGCGTGGAATAGTTTGCATTCAGCGGCGTAACCTTCACGGCAGCGCTTGCTGCAATGCTTGCCAGCATTGCGGAAAGAAAGAAAAATTTTGTTTTCATAATTTTTTGTTGTTTATTTGTTATTATTTTTTGCAGCTTTTGGAGATTGTTTTATATACGTACCCACAAACACAAACGACATTTATAAAACAATCCCCTGCTGCAATTTTTTTATCATTGCCACTTTCACGATTTCTGTTTTGTTTGTGGGATTTTCTAAAAACGAAAACGTGAATTTTAATTTATAGTCGTAAGAGGTCTCGCAAACCTACCGAAGAAAAAATAAACGCAAATTCACGTTTTATACATTCATGAATAACTTCTTCGGTTAGAAATTTTGCGAGTTTCTTACACCAACAAAAAAGAACATCAATAACACCACAAATATAAAACAATATTTTTTATTTACAAATTTTATTTTTGCGGCGTCAGCCAATTCTTAATTCCCGTCAAGCCCCGTCAGGGGCGGAAGCCCCCTAACCTCCAAAGGGGGAACTGCGGAACACGGCGCAAAAGGTCGTCACTCCGAGCGGAGCGAAGTCGAGGAATCTGCTGCGTCTTGCGCTTGCTGCTCTGCACCGCTCTGCGTTTTGGAGCAGATTCCTCCACTACGCGGCTCGTGCCTCGCCGCTCCGGTCGGAATGACGGGACAGTTGAAAACTGAAAGTTGCTGCCGCGCCAGCCTAATTAGTCACATTAGCACATTAGTCACATTAACACATTAGCTGCTGCGCCAGCTCAATTAACACATGAAGATATTATCATATCAGCTTAAAAATTTGTTTTCGTATCTTTGCACTATGAATCGTATTGTCGGCATTGATTATGGAAAGAAGCGCGTGGGGTTGGCGGTTACCGACCCGCTGCACCTCTTCGCTACCGCGCTGGATACGGTGGAAGCGCAAAAAGTGATTGCCTATTTAAAACAGTATGCGGAAAAAGAGCCGGTGGAACGCTTCGTTGTGGGGTATCCGAAAAATTTGAATAATACGCCCGCCAGCGCCGCGCAGTATGTGGATGCTTTTTTACAACAGTTGCGCAAACATTTTCCGGCTGTTCCCGTGAGCTTGTCCGACGAACGTTTTACATCCAAGCTGGCTTTCCAAGCCATGATTGACGGCGGAGTGAAGAAAATGAACCGGCGGAATAAGGGAACAATAGATAAAGTCAGCGCCACGCTCATCCTGCAAGCCTATTTGGATGCGAAGAAGGGATTAAGTGATTAAGAGATTAGGTGATTAGGAGATTAAGAGATTGGGTGATTAAGTAATTAGGTAATTGGGCGGGATGCGATGGTGGTAAATAGTAAATAATAAAATAGTCAATAAAAATGGTTCTTCCAGTGTATGTATATGGCTCCGGCGTGTTGAAGAAAGAAGCGGCGCCGGTAACAAAAGATTATCCTGCCTTGTCGCAGTTGATTGCCGATATGTGGGACACGCTTTATAATGCCGGCGGCGTAGGACTTGCCGCTCCGCAAGTGGGGCATATTATCCGGTTAGTGGTTATTGACGCCTCTGCATTCAAAGACGACGACCCGGCGGCAAACGGTTTCAAGCGCGTATTTATCAATCCCGAGATACTGGAGTGGAGCGAGGAAAAGTCAAGTTTCAATGAAGGTTGCCTGAGCATTCCCGGCATCCATGAAGACGTGGTGCGCCCGAAGCGGGTGCGCATACGTTACCTTGATGAAAATTTCCAGACGCAGGATGAATGGTTGGAGGGCGTTCCGGCACGTATTGCGCAACATGAGTACGACCATATTGAGGGGATTCTTTTTACCGAACGGTTAGCGCCTATCCGCCGGAAAATCATTGCAGGCAAACTGCAAAACATCGCGCGCGGCAAAAGCGGCGCCGGCTATAAAACAAAAATTGTGTGAAAACGCCGCTACACGCCTGTGTATGCCTGTGGCGACAATGCCGATAATTCTTTTTTCACTTCATCTGTTACATCCAACGATTGGATAAATGTGGCGATACTTTCCTTTGTGACGACGCCGTTGGTGCGCGTCAGGGCTTTCAACGCTTCATAAGGGTTGGGGTACTGTTCGCGGCGCAAAATGGTTTGGATACCCTCTGCCACCACTGCCCAGTTGTTGTCCAAATCGGCGGCGATAGCGGCAGGATGCAGCAATAACTTATCCAACCCTTTTAACAGCGACTTCATGGCAAGCACGCTGTGCGCCATCGGTACGCCGGTGTTGCGTAACACAGTGCTGTCCGTTAAATCGCGTTGCAGGCGCGACACCGGCAACTTGGCAGCCAGATGCCCGAACAGCGCGTTCGCCACGCCGATATTTCCTTCGGCATTTTCAAAATCAATCGGGTTTACTTTGTGCGGCATTGCCGACGAGCCGACTTCTCCTTCTTTTATTTTTTGCTTGAAATAATCCATTGAAATGTATGTCCACATATCGCGCGCAAGGTCGAGCAGCACGGTATTGATGCGTTTCAAAGCGTCGAGCTGGGCGGCGAAGTAGTCGTAGTGTTCAATCTGCGTGGTGTACTGCGAGCGCGACAATTGCAACGAATTATTTACAAAATTATCGGCAAATTTTTTCCAGTCAATAGCCGGGAAAGCGGCGTGGTGGGCATTGAAATTGCCTGTGGCGCCGCCGAATTTTGCCGCGAACGGCAACGCTTCCAACAATGATTTTTGTTTTTGTAGCCGTTCGATAAATACATTTAGTTCTTTTCCCAAACGGGTGGGCGAAGCCGGCTGCCCGTGCGTACGCGCCAACATCGGCACGTTGTCCCATCCAGCGGCGAGGGTTTGCAATTTCTGCAGCAGCTCATTCAATAGCGGATAATACACGGCTGACAGGGCGTCGCGGAAACTTTTCGGCGTCGCTGTATTGTTGATGTCTTGAGAAGTAAGTCCAAAGTGGATAAACTCGCGGTAGGCGTCCAAGCCCATATCAGAAAAACGTTTCTTCAAAAAATATTCGACCGCTTTTACATCATGGTTGGTGGTGCGTTCAATGCCTTTAATTTCGGCGGCTTGCGCTTCTGAAAAATTTTCATATATGCTCCGTAATACCGGATAATTTTTTTTGTCAAATGTTTTCAATGGCGGCAGCGGCCATTCGCATAAGGCAATAAAATATTCCACTTCCACCAGCAGGCGGTAACGTATCAATGCGTATTCCGAAAAGTAAACTGCTAATGGCGATAATTGCGCCCGGTAGCGTCCATCCACCGGTGAAATAGCCGTCAATTGGGTTAATTCCATAATAATTTAAAGATTCAAAGATTTAAAGATTGGATGATGCAAGTGTACATATTATTTGATTTTCCTTTGACCGTTAACCGCGCTCCATGCATCGCCTACAACAGGTTTCCTGCCAGCTCAGCCAAACGGCTGCGCTCGCCTTTCACCAGGTTCACATGAGCAAAAAGCGTTTGCCCGGTCATCTTATCGCTAAGATAAGTGAGCCCGTTGGAACTGATGTCTAAGTAAGGCGAATCAATTTGCTGGATGTCGCCGGTGAATACTAATTTAGTGCCTTCGCCCACGCGGGTGATAATGGTTTTTACTTCGTGCGGCGTGAGGTTTTGCGCTTCGTCCACAATAAAGAAAATATTCGACAGGCTTCGCCCGCGTATATATGCCAGCGGGGATATTTTTAATTTTTGTGTTTTCAGTAATTCTTCAATGCGTGTGTATTCCTTTTGCGACGGGCGAAAGCGGCTTTTTATAAATCCCAAATTATCGAACAGCGGCAACATGTAAGGACCGATTTTTTCATCCACATCGCCCGGCAGGAACCCGATTTCCTGATTTTGCAAAGGAATCACCGGGCGCGCTAAAAGTATTTGTTCAAAGCCGGCTTCCTGCGCCAATGCCGCTGCCAGCGCCAACAATGTTTTCCCGGTGCCGGCAATGCCGGTGAGCGCTACCAGTGGAATGCTGGGGCGCATCAAGGCGTCCATAGCGAATGTCTGTTCGGAATTACGCGGTTCAATGCCATAGGTGCGTTGTTTATCCACGCGCTTAATGCTGCCGTCCGCCCGGTCGTATATGCCCAGCGCGAAGGAATTTGCGCCTTTCAGGATAATGTATTCGTTGGCGTAGGGCTTCAGTCCCGGCGCTTCGCTGATGGGAAGTCCTTGTTCGTTTTGGTATATCTGTGCGATTTGCTCATCGGTGAAGACGTCGACGGTTTGCACTTTGCGGCTCAATACGTCGGGGTCAGCGACTTTATCCGTCAAGTAATCCTGCGCATCAATGCCCAGCGACTTTGCTTTCAGGCGCAGGTTGATGTCTTTAGTTACCAGTACCACCGTACGGCGGGGATTGGTTGCGTGTATATGCGCCGCCACTGCTAAAATACGATGGTCGGGCGTGTCTTCGTAAAATGATTCTGCCATAGCGTCGGTGAAACGCTGTCCCAAAACGACGCGCAGTTTCCCCAATCCTTTGCCAAGCGATATGCCGCCGTTGAACAGTTGGTCGCCGGTTAGTTTGTCTAATTCGCGTGCAAATTCACGCGCATTGTAATTGACCGCCCCGTTACCTTTCTTGAATTTGTCCAATTCTTCCAGTACCACAATCGGAAGGATAATGTCATTTTCTTGAAAGTTGTAGATGCTTTGGTAGTCGTGCAGGACTACATTTGTGTCAAGAACGAAAATTTTTGGTTGTTTTGCCATGATAGTTAAAAGTTAATTGTTAATGGTTAGTGCTGACGCGCCAGCCACATTTCCACATCTTCATATCTTCACATCTCCACATTTTATTCATTGCATAATAAGTCCGGTCGCAACTGCCGTGTGCGTTGCAACGATTGTTCTTCCTGCCATTCGGCAATTTTTTTATGATGCCCCGATAATAAAATTTCGGGTACGCGCCAACCGTTAAATTCTTCGGGGCGCGTATAGACCGGCGGCGCCAGCAATCCATCCTGAAACGAGTCGGTGAGCGCTGATGTTTCATCGGAAATCACGCCCGGCACAAGGCGCACTACCGCATCCACCAATACCGCCGCCGCCAGTTCGCCGCCGCTTAGCACATAATCGCCGATGGAAATTTCTTTGGTGATTAAATGTTCGCGGATGCGGTGGTCAATACCTTTATAATGCCCGCATAAAATCATCATGTTCGACAAGGTGGAAAGGCGGTTTACACAAGGTTGCGTAAGCCGTTCGCCGTCGGGCGTGAGGAAAATAATTTCGTCATACGTGCGTTCATTTTTCAGTTTTTGCATCCATTCAAAAACCGGTTCTACCATCATCACCATACCCGCGTCGCCGCCGAAAGCATAGTCGTCCACTTGCCGGTAACTGCCCCTGCCGCAGTCGCGGATATTATGAATGTGTATCTCCACACATCCTTTCTCCTGCGCCCGCTTTGGGATAGAATGCCCCAAAGGGCTTGCCAGTAATTCGGGAACAACCGTCAGTATGTCTATGCGTATCATGGGTACAAATTTAAACATTTTTTTGCAAATAGTACTTGTATCTGCCGTTCTTACCTGTGTAATTTAATTCACTTTTATTTGAAAATTATTCCGTACTTTTGCATACTAAAATTTAAATATGCCATCCTTATTAGCCAGTATAGACAGCCCGTCCGACCTGCGGAAACTGACGCCGGAAGAATTAACGCAGTTGTCGGAAGAGTTGCGCGAATTTATCATTTACCAATGTTCGAAAAATCCGGGACATTTAGGCGCAAGCTTGGGCGTGATAGAACTTACGGTGGCATTACACTACGTGTTCGACACGCCCAACGACAAATTGATTTGGGATGTGGGGCACCAGGCTTACGCGCATAAAATACTCACCGGCCGCCGCGACGTTTTCTCTACCAACCGCTCGTATGGCGGCATCAGCGGCTTCCCGAAGATTAGCGAAAGCGAATACGACGCCTTTGGCGGCGGTCATGCTTCGGTGTCGGTGTCGGCGGCATTGGGTATTGCTACGGCTGCGAAAATGCAGGGCGTCCGCCGGCAAGCCATTGCCGTGATTGGCGACGGCGCACTTGGCGGCGGATTGGCATTTGAAGGATTGAATAATGCCGGCGTATCCAAAGCCAATATTTTGGTGGTGGTAAACGATAATAATATGTCGATTGACAAGAATGTCGGCGCAGTGCATAACTATTTGTTGAAGCTGACCACTTCGCTGCGCTACAACAAATTTAAAACAAAGGTGTGGAATTTTTTCGGCAATAATATTATCCGCCGTATGGTGCAAAAGTTTGTGAACACTACAAAAATAGCGGTTTTACGTAATAGCAACCTTTTTGAGGCTTTGGGTTTCCGGTACTTTGGTCCGGTGGATGGGCACGACATCCGGCAACTTACTAAAACTTTGCAGGCGTTGAAAAATATAGAGGGACCAAAGGTTTTGCACATTATCACGACCAAAGGCAAGGGATATAAACCTGCCGAAGAAGACCAGATATTATGGCATGCGCCCGGCATGTATGACAAAGAAACCGGCGAACGTATCCCGTCGGGCGGTCCGGCGCGCTACCAGGACGTATTCGGCGAAACCCTGATAGAACTTGCCGAACAAAACCCGAAAATCGTCGGCATCACGCCGGCGATGCCCACCGGCTGCTCGCTCAACCTGATGATGGAAAAAATGCCCCACCGCGTGTTCGACGTAGGCATCGCCGAACAGCATGCCGTAACTTTCTCGGCGGGCTTGGCAATTGCCGGCATGATTCCCTATTGCAATATTTATTCGTCGTTCATGCAGCGCGCCTACGACCAGGTGATACATGACGTGGCGTTGCAAGACCTGCAGGTGGTTTTCTGTTTAGACCGCGGCGGATTAGTCGGCGAAGACGGCGCTACGCATCATGGCGCTTACGATCTGGCGTATTTCCGCTGTATTCCGAACCTCGTTATTTTTGCGCCGATGAATGAAGTGGAATTGCGCAACATGCTTTACACCGCGCAGCTTCCCGGAATGCACACCACCGTAATTCGCTACCCGCGCGGCTGTGGCGCAGGGCTGGACTGGAAACGCCCTTTTGAGGCAATACCACTCGGCAAGGCGCGCCGGTTGCGCGAAGGCAACGACCTTGCGTTATTGAGTATCGGCGACATCGGAAATAAAGCGGCGGCGGCGATAGAGCGGTTAGCCGGCGAAAATATTTCCGTCCAACATTACGACATGCGCTTCCTGAAACCCATAGATGAAGCGCTGTTGCACGAAGCCGGAAATAAATTTTCTACGGTCATTACCCTCGAAAACGGCACGGTGAATGGCGGGCTCGGGGGCGCGGTAGCGGAATTTTTCACGACCCACCATTCTACCGCCAAGATTATCCGGATGGGTATCCCCGACCATTTTGTGGAACACGGTTCCATTGCGCAATTGCAGGCGCAGTGCGGTTTCGACGCCAACGGCATTTACCGCCGCATCAAATATGAATTAGGAATTAAGAATTAGGAATTGGGCGGTACGTCGCCATGTCAGGTTCCTGTATCCATATTTTTTTTATCAGGGACAGAAGTCCGACATCAAAAGTTCCGCTATTTTCAAGTCTGCCGGTTCGGTGATTTTTATGTTTTCGCGGCTGCCTTCGGCGAGGGCGATTTTGTATCCTGCGGCTTCTACGACGGAAGCGTCGTCGGTGAATGCCGGGCAGTAGGGCGCGCGGTAGGCGTTTTTCAGCCATTCGGCGCGGAAGATTTGCGGGGTTTGTACAATGCAGTAGTTTTCGCGTAACACGCTATGGTTGCCGCCGGCTTCCAGTAGGCGAAGGGAATCGGACAGGGGAATAGCGGGCGCAGCTGCGCCGTGTTTCACGGCAGTTTCAAAGCAGCGGGCAATCAGCGCCGGCGAAACCAGCGGGCGCACGCCGTCGTGCACGGCTATCCAGTCCGTTTCGGGCAGGGCATGGAGCGCTTTTTTTACGGTGTCGAACCGTGTGCCGCCACCGGCGGTTACGGTATGCGCTACCGTGAAGCGGCGCCCGGCGCAGAGTTGCGTCCATGTGGGAATATGCGCCGGCGGCAATGCTACTATCAGCGGCATGGCGGGGTCAAAATAATGGAATTGGCGGATGGCGTGCATCAGTACCGGCATTCCGGCAAGCAACAGGAATTGTTTGGGCGTTTGCATGCCCATACGCCGCCCGTTACCGCCGGCCACTATAATTACCGAACGTTTCATTGCCCGTTGTGTTTAGAATGGGACATTTCTGTCAGATGGGGACTCCGGCAAATCAAAATCTTTACTGTAATTCATTTTTGACGACCTAATGGTAGTCGTCGTTACATTGGTTGGGGGCGCCGCATCGCCCTGCCAATCCGGTTCATCCCAGTCTGTAAACCGTGCCTGTGAAAACTTTAATTTCACATCCCTTGTTTCGCCATTACGGTGTTTGGCGATGATAATTTCCGCCAGATCCTTTGTGGACTCATGATTTTCGTCTTCTGTGATACCGTAATATGCGGGACGGTGAATGAATAATACCAGATCGGCGTCCTGTTCAATAGCGCCGGATTCGCGGAGGTCGCTCAGTTGCGGGCGTTTATTTCCGCCGCGCGTTTCTACCGAGCGGTTCAGCTGCGAGAGCGCAATAATCGGCACGTTTAATTCTTTGGCAATGGATTTCAAGGCGCGTGAGATGGAGGAAACCTCCTGTTCCCTGATGCTTTTCTGTGTTTCCGGCGGTCCAGTCATCAATTGCAGGTAGTCAATGATAATGATTTTTATGTTGTGTGTAAGTACCAGCCGGCGTGCTTTGGAGCGGAATTCAAAAATCGACAGCGCCGGCGTATCGTCAATAAACAGGGGCGCTTCCACGAGGTTGCGGATACTTGTTTCTATTTGCGTCCATTCATGCGGCGCCAGTTTTACTCCGCCGCGTATTTTGTTTGATGCAATGCCCGATTCGCTCATCATTAGCCGCTTTACGAGCTGCACAGAGGGCATTTCCAGCGAGAAAAAAGCAGTAGGCACTTTGTGGTCTATGCTCATGTTGCGCGCCATGGAGAGTACAAAAGCCGTTTTCCCCATTGAGGGACGCGCCGCCACAATAATCATGTCTGCCGCCTGCCAACCCAGCGTAACGCTGTCAATTGCCGGAAAGCCCGAGGGCACGCCGCTTAATCCGTCGTCCCGGAGTTGCGCTGCTTCCAGTTCTTTGATGGCTTTCGCCACCACCGCCCCGACATGTTCCGTCTCGCGGTGGATATTCCCTTCGGCGATTTCAAAAATCTTCTGTTGTGCGCCGTCCAGCAATTCATCTACTATGATATCTTCTTCAAAGGCGTCGCGCTGTATTTCGGCGGAAGCAGTGATTAACTGCCGTTGAATATATTTTTGCGCCAACAGTTTGGCATGGTATTCCACGTGCGCCGCCGAGCTTACCGTCATCGTCAGTTGCGAGAGGTAATAGTGTCCCCCGATTTCGTCCAGTTCGCCTTTCTTTTTCAGTTCTTCGGCGACGGTGAGCATGTCCACAGGCTCGTGCCGCAAGTTGATTTCCCGGATAGCGCAAAATATTTTTGCATGCAATTCATTGTGGAATGTTTCGGGTTTCAGCAGTTCCTGTACTTCAACGATAGCTTCTTTTTCGAGCATCAACGCGCCCAGTACCGATTTTTCAAAGTCGGGCGAATGGGGCGGCATCTTTCCCGCCTCCAGCGCTATGGCGTCAATAGTGCGCAGTTTGGAAGCCGGTTTGGTTATTTTTGCCATAAATTCTATATTAAAAATGGATGTTTATGCAAAGGTAAGTATTTAAATATTGAAAAAAAAGTTAAGTATTAAACACTGGGCGTTCCCTAATTGCCGTGCCGGTTTTTAATTGAAAATTGAAAGTTAAAAGTTGAAAGTTACGGCAGGCGCACCGGCGTCAGCCATTTTCAA
>JAITKG010000160.1 GCA_031278495.1 Prevotellaceae bacterium
AGGAAAAAGGATTCGATCCAGTTATACCTCCAAAATCTAACAGAAAAGAGCCATGGGATTATGATAAGGAAATATATAAAAAGCGCAATGAAATAGAGCGGTTATTCGGACGGGTCAAACGATTCCGAAGAATATTTACACGTTATGATAAAACGGATATAATGTATATCGCCTTTATTATGTGCGCTTTAATTTTTGATTGCCTTAATAGTGTTAACACTCCCTAATTTGCTGCCGCGGCAGCAACTTTCAACTTTCAACTTTCAACTGCACCGTTAGCCGCGCGCCGTTCACCGTTCGCCGTTAGCCGCGCAAGAAGAGTTAAGAACTAAGAGTTGGGCTGGCGCGGCGGAAACTTTCAACTTTCAATTTTCAACTGAAAGCTGGGTGCAAAAAAGAACTGCCGGTGCAGAAATGCGCCGGCGGTTTTTTTTGAATAGGGAATTGGCTGCGCGGCAGCGTAGTTAAGAACCGAAAGTTAGGCTGGCGGCAGCCACATTTTCACATTTTCATATCTCCACATCTTCACATTAGTTGCCGGCGTCAGCCAAATCCGTAAATCTTTCTTATCTTTGCATGATTTTTTTTGAAATGGAATTAAAAACAATTTAATAAAACAACGTATGAACTTCAAATTTGTTACGCCGCAGGAAGCGGTGAAAGTAGTAAAATCAAACGACCACGTGCATTTCAGCAGTGTGGCAAGCGCTCCGCAAATTCTCATCAAAGCCTTGTGCGAACGCGGCAGCCGCGGCGAACTGAAAAATGTACATATCCATCATTTGCATACCGAAGGTCTCGCGCCTTATACGGAAGCGCAGTATGAAGGCATTTTCCAGCACGATGCTTTTTTTGTGGGGGCGAATGCGCGCAAGGGCGTCCAAGCCGGCTATGCCGATTATATTCCCGTTTTTTTAAGCGAAACGCAAAAGCTGTACCGCACCAATGTATTGCCCTGCAATGTGGCGATGATACAGGTTTCTTCGCCCGACAGGCATGGCTTTGTGTCGCTCGGCACTTCGGTGGACGCTACGTTGGCGGCGATTGAAACCGCCCGCAAATCCGGCGGCAAGGTGGTGGCGGTGGTTAATTCGAAAGTGCCGCGCGCTTGGGGCGATGCAATGATTCCCGCTAACTGGATTGACTTTTTCGTAGAAGACAACACCCCGCTGGAACCCGCGCACTTCGCAGAACCCGACGCTGTGGAAACGGCTATCGGGAAAAACTGTGCGACGCTTATCGAAGACGGCGCAACGTTGCAAATGGGCATCGGCGCTATTCCTAATGCGGTGCTGGCGCAATTGGGCAATCATAAAAATTTGGGTATCCATACCGAAATGTTTGCCGACGGCGTATTGCCGCTGGTGGAAAAGGGCGTTATCAATGGCGCGAACAAAACGCTGGACAAGGGGAAAATGGTTTCCACGTTCCTGATGGGTTCGCAAAACTGCTATAATTTCATTGACGACAATCCGATGGTATTGATGCAGGATGTGCGGTATACAAACGACCCGTTCGTCATTGCAAAAAATCCGAAAGTAACGGCTATCAATTCGGCATTGCAGGTAGACGTCACCGGGCAGGTAGGCGCCGATTCGTTAGGCACTACATTTTATTCCGGCGTGGGCGGGCAAATAGATTTCATCTACGGTGCGTCGCTCTCCGAAGGCGGGAAAGCGATTATCGCCATGCCGTCGGTAACCAATAAAGGCATCAGCAAAATTGCGCCGGTGCTCACTCCCGGCACGGGAGTCGTTACCACCCGCAACCACATCCATTGGTTCGTTACGGAATACGGTGCAGTCAATTTATACGGGAAAACATTGCAGGAACGCGCAAAATTGATTATCGGCATAGCGCATCCCGACCATCGCGAAACATTGGACAAGGCGGCTTTTGAACGTTTCGGTCCCCATTTCCACTTTGTACATAAAGCGTAAAGCGAGATGCGTAAAGCGTATTTCAGACTTGAGAAGTTCGCTTCACACTTAACTTATAATTATGAAAAATATTTCTCTTTTTCCACCAATAGCTACGCTTGACACGTTGCCTACGCCGTGCTATTTATACGATACCGCATTACTGGAAGAAACCTTGCAGGTGGCGCAACGTGAAGCATCCAAATATCATTACGAAATTCATTATGCGGTAAAGGCGAATTTCAATCACCGCATTTTGCAGCAAATAGCCGCATGTGGCTTTGGCGCTGACTGCGTAAGCGGCGGGGAGATTCAAGCCGCATTGGACGCCGGGTTCCCTGCCGGGAAAATCGTGTATGCAGGCGTCGGGAAAGCCGATTGGGAAATAGCGCTGGCATTGGAAAAAAAGATTTTTTGCTTCAATGTAGAATCCCTCGCGGAACTGGAGGCGCTGGACGAACTGGCAGGAAAACAGAACCGGGTAGCGCCGGTCGCCTTGCGTATCAACCCCGACATCATAGCGAATACACACCGCCATATTATCACCGGCTTTAAGGAAAATAAATTCGGTATCAACCTCGACTTGCTGGATGCGGTGTTAAAAACATTGCCGGCATTGAAAAATATAGCATTTAAGGGTATCCATTTCCATATCGGTTCGCAAATAACGGACATGGAAAATTTCCATAGCCTGTGCCTTCGCGTCAACGAAATTCAGGAACGCTTGGCGGGTATGGATTTACTGCCGGAGCATGTAAATCTTGGCGGCGGATTGGGAATAGATTATTATGCGCCGGAGGAAAAGAGAATAGCGGATTTCGCTGTATTTTTCCAACTGTTCGATAAACAGTTGAAACGCTACCACAGGCAACATATCCACTTTGAATTGGGGCGTTCCTTAGTGGGACAATGCGGGACGCTGCTGGCAAGAGTCCTGTATGTAAAAGATGGCAGTACTAAAAAATTTGCGATTATTGACGCCGGCATGACGGAGCTTATCCGCCCGGCGTTGTACGAAGCCTACCACAAGATAGAAAACCTCTCGTCCGGCGGCGACGCGGAAAAATACGACGTTGTGGGACCGGTATGCGAATCGACCGACAGTTTCGGCAAGGATGTGCCATTAAATACAGTTTCGCGCAATGATTTGCTGGTTATTTATTCTGCCGGCGCTTATGGCGAGAGTATGTCGTCGCATTACAACTGCCGGCGGCTCCGGGAGCCTTACTTTTACGGCAAATGAATAAAAAAGCCGCCGGGAAAACCGGCGGCTTTTTTATTTGCCCTTATGTATCGTTATGCGCCAATCATCATTGGCATCAGCAATGTGAGGATTTCTACGTTTTCGTCGCCTTTTTCTACCGGCAGGATTAAGCCTGCACGACTGGCGTCGGCTAATTTTATCAGCACATTTACGGACGTCAAATTATTCAGGATATCGCTCAAAAAAGTAGATTTGAAGCCGATTTCAAGGTCTTCACCGGTGTATTGGCAATTCAGGCGTTCATAGGCTGACACCGAAAAATCCAAATCCTGTGCGGATACCGTTAATTCGTTTTCCGCAATTTTCAATTTAATCAGGTTGCTTGCCTGGTTGGAGAACACCGACACCCGGCGCACACAGTTCAACAAGTCCACGCGGTCAACCGTTACGAGGCGTGAATTATCGGCGGGTATCACCGAGCGGTAAGCCGGGTAAGTGCCTTCAATTAACCGGCAAATCAACGAATAATTAGGCAGGGTAAACACAGCGTTTTTGCTGTCTAATTCCACCTTGACAGGCTCGGTAATTTTACCTAAAATATTTTTCAGCAAATTCGCCGGTTTTTTCGAAAGGATGAACGAAGCTACCTTATCCGCTTTTACATCCTTGCGGGTATAGTCTACCAGCTTGTGTGCATCGGAAGCCACGAACGACGTGCTTTCTTCGCCCATATCAAAATAAATACCATTCATCATGGGGCGCAGTTCATCGTCGGCGGTGGCATACAATGTACAGTTGATGGCGTCCAGCAATATATTGGCGGGCAACGACAGCGTAGCCGTTACATCCGCCAGCGCCGGTTTGGCGGGATAATCTTCCGCAGGGCTGCCCGGAATATTGAACTTACCTCCCGTCCAACTAATCTCTATCGAATGGGTAACCGTATTGGCGATGAAGGTAAGCGGCTGTTCGGCAAAATCACGCAAGGATTCGGTCAGCAACTTTGCAGGCACGGCGATCGCGCCTTCTTCTTCCACATTGTCGATGGTTATCACGGTATCTAATGTCGTTTCCAAATCGGATGCGGTAACGCTTAATTCATTTCCTGCCAACCGGAATAAAAAATTATCCAGGATGGGCATACTGTTTTTATTGCTAATGACGCGGCCTACCGACAACAGGTGGCTTAAAAGTTCTGTACTTGAAACAATGAATTTCATGTTTGTAAATTATTAATGTTAGACAAAACAGGGCTTAATTATTTTAGGCAAATGTAAGAATTTTTAACTACATATTAAAATTTCGACGCTAAATTTTTAACAATCATTTTAACACTTCGCTTGGTTTGAAAGTCGCCGGGCTGGGATTTTAGTGCTTTTTTACCCGTTTACCCTTGAATCTTTTTTGTATCTTTACAAAAATTTTAATTCTTTAATGGGCAAGGAACGCTTAGTAACCTATAATTATTGTTTTATTCTTGCAGCCAATTTCCTGTTGTATTTTGGCTTTTATTTATTGTTACCGGTTTTGCCGTTCTACCTTGCGGAAATATTCCATGCCGGTAAAACCGCTATCGGTATTATCCTTGCCTGCTACACGCTGGCTGCCCTTACCATCCGCCCTTTTTCAGGGTTTTTATTAGATACGTTCGCCCGGAAACCGCTGTATCTTTTTGCTTTTTTCATTTTCACCGCTGTATTTGCCGGGTATATTTGGGCGGGTACATTGACTTTTTTCATCTTCTTGCGCGTGCTGCACGGCTTTTCGTTTGGGGCGGTGTCGGTGGCGGGCAATACGATTGTTATTGACATTATGCCCTCGTCGCGAAGGGGAGAGGGGCTGGGCTATTACGGGCTGGCAAACAATATTGCCATGGCGGTAGGTCCAATGACCGGCCTGTTCCTGCATGAGCATTATTCGTTCGATACGGTGTTTGCCTGCGCGCTTGCCTCGTGCCTGCTTGGCTTTGCTATGGCTATCATCGTCCGGACGCCGCTGAAACCGCAGGTGAAAAAAATACCGCTCTCGTTAGACCGGTTTATTTTAATAAAAGGACTGCCGCTGGGAGTGGTGTTGGTATTACTTTCTATTCCCTACGGCATGACTTCCGCCTACATCGCCATGTATGGACAGGCTATCGGGATAACGGGCGGCACGGGGCTTTTCTTTACGATGATGGCTGTTGGCACAGCCTTTTCCCGCATATTTGCAGGCAGGCAGGTGGACAAAGGAAAGGTAACGCAAGTTATCACCTTCGGGTTGTATACCGTCTGCGCCTGTTTCTTCGGGCTGGCTTCCTGCGCCCGCCTTATGGCATGGAACAGTACGGCGGGCAGCTTTGCCTTTTTCGGGCTGGCGCTCTTTTTCGGGTTGGGGTTTGGAAGTATGTTTCCCGCGTTCAATACCATGTTTATAAACCTTGCGCCCCACAACCAGCGCGGCACTGCGACTTCCACCTACCTTACCTCGTGGGACGTGGGCATCGGCTTGGGGCTGACCGCCGGCGGCTACATCGCCGAAGTTTACAGTTTTCAGGATGCGTATTTCTTCGGCGGATGCCTTGTCCTGCTGTCCATCCTGCTTTTCGGAAAAATCATTGTACCGTTTTACCGCAAAAACGCCGTTTGATGTGCTAATGCGGCTAATTGGGCTAACGCCGGAGGAACGATTTACAGATACGCGCCAACCCAATTAGTCACATTAAGTAATTGGTCACATTAGCACATTAATTTGTATCTTTGTGCCCGTTATGCAAATTATAACGCTTATCACCGATTGGCAACCTTCCGGTTATTATGTGGCGACGCTGAAAGCCCGCCTGCTGGCGGCATTGCCGGAGATTACGATAGTAGACATATCGCACCGGGTGGCGGCGTTCAATACCTTGCAGGCGGCATTCCTGCTGCGCCATACCTGTACCCATTTCCCGGCAGGGACGATTCACCTCGTCGGCGTGAATAGCGAGCCGTCGCCGGAAAACCATTTGGCAATAGCCGAAGCCAACGGGCATTTTTTTGTAGCCCCGAATAACGGGCTTCTTTCGCTGGCGCTGGACAATGCGCCGGAATATATTACGGAAATGCCTGTGCCGGGCGGCGCGACGGGCTTCAAGGCATTGCGGTCGTTCGTCCGCGCGGCGCAAGCTGTTACTGCCGGCGTGGTGGATACGGTCGGGCTGCCGAAACCGCTGCATAAATCGTTGCTTAGCCGCCCTGCCTACGACGGTACGTTTATTTCGGGACAGGTAGCCTATGTCGACGCTTATGGCAATGCGATTACCAATATCGACCGGTCATTGTTTGAAACGGCTTGCCGGAAGCGGCATTTTGAAATTTATGTGCAGTCGCACCACAACAAATTGATGCGCGTATCGAATTACTACGACGATGTGGCGCCGGGCGAAATGCTGGCGCTGTTCAATTCGCTGCAACTGCTCGAAATAGCCGTCAATCAAGGCAACGTAGCGCAACGCGAGCAGTTGGATACGACCTCTTCGGTACGGATAAAATTTTTACCGCCACCGCCCGGCGCGGAAGGCGTTGTGTAGATAAATAAACAAAAAAATAAACAGGATGACTACAAAAAATACCGTTCAACCAACTTCCCCCACCGGTGACGCTCCGGCGTCCGCAGGGCAGGGAAATGCTTCCTTCAGCCGCCTGCTTGCTATCATGGCAGAGTTGCGCGAAAAATGCCCGTGGGATCGCGAGCAAACCTTTGCCAGCCTTCGCCCGCAAACCATTGAAGAAACGTATGAACTGAGCGAGGCGGTGCTGGCGGAAGATTACAACGCTATTTGCAAAGAGCTCGGCGACGTGTTGCTGCACGTTGTTTTCTATGCCAGGATGGGCGAAGAAGGCGGGCACTTCACCATTGACGACGTGATAACCAAATTATGCGAGAAGCTTATTTTCCGGCATCCGCATGTGTTCAGCGAAACAGCCGTGAAAGACGCCGCCGAAGTAATCCGGAATTGGGAACAGCTGAAATTAAAAGAAAAAGGCGGGAATAAAACCGTATTGTCCGGCGTGCCGGCGAGCTTGCCGTCGCTCGTGAAAGCCTGCCGGATACAGGACAAAGCGCGCGCCGCAGGTTTCGACTGGGATGTGCGCGAGCAGGTGTGGGACAAAGTGGCGGAAGAGATGGGCGAATTACAGGCAGCACTTGCCGCCGGCGTACACGAGGGTATAGAGGACGAATTTGGCGATTTACTGTTTTCAATTGTTAATGCCGCGCGCCTCTACCATGTCAATCCCGATACGGCTTTGGAGCGCACTAACCGGAAATTCACCCGGCGGTTTAATTACCTCGAACAGCAAACTATCCAGCAAGGACGTTCGCTGGAAGATATGTCCCTCGACGAAATGAACGAAATCTGGGAAAAAGCAAAGGGAGTTATGAGTTAAGAGTTAAGAGTTATGAGTTGCTGGCGCGCCAGCAACTTAATCTCTTAATCCCTTAATCCCTTAATCACTATAATTAGAAATCATGAAAGTATTATTTATTGGTGGAACGGGTACGATTAGTACCGCCATCTCGAAAGCAGTGTTAGCCGCCGGGCATGAACTTTTCCTGCTTAATCGCGGTAACAGGAACGACCGGCTGCCGCAAGGGGCGGTTTTGCTGACTGCCGACGTCAATGACGAACAGCAAGTGGCGGCGCTCATTGCCGGATTGCAGTTCGACGTGGTTGCCGATTTTATTGCCTTTGTGCCGGCGCAACTGGAGCGCGATTACCGGTTGTTTAACCGGAAAACGCGGCAGTTTATTTTCATCAGTACCGCATCGGCTTACCAGAAACCACCGTCGGACTACCGCATTTCGGAAGCGACGCCGCTTGCCAATCCTTTCTGGCAGTACTCGCGCGACAAGATTGCCTGCGAAATGTATTTGATGCAGCTTTACCGCGACAAGCAGTTCCCGGTAACCATTGTCCGCCCCAGCCATACTTATTGCGAATACTCCGTGCCTTTGGGCGTGCATGGCGGCAAGGGAAGCTGGCAAGTGCTAAAACGCATGCTGGACGGGAAACCGGTAATTATCCACGGCGACGGCACGTCGCTTTGGACGATGACGCACAGCCGCGATTTTGCAAGGGCGTTTATGGGATTGATGGGCAATATCCATGCTATCGGCGAGGCGGTGCAAATCATGTCGGACGAAACCCTCACGTGGAACCAAATCTACACATGTATTGCCGGCGCGTTGGGAACGCCGTTGCAGGCGGTGCATGTGGCGTCGGAGTTGCTCGCCGCTTGCAGCGAGTATGATTTTACCGGCGGACTGCTGGGCGACAAAGCCCATTCGGCGGTGTTCGATACCTCCAAATTGAAACGCCTGGTTCCCGGCTTCACCGCCACTGTCCGCTTTGACCAGGGGGTGAAGGAAACGGTGGACTATGTGCTGTCGCATCCCGAATGCCAAACGCCCGATGAAGCGTTCGACGCATGGTGCGACCGCATGATTGCCGCACAAATGATGTGAAGATGTGCAGATGTGGAGATGTGAAGATGTGGAGATGTGGCTGGCGCACCAGCAACTTTCAACTAAAACAATTAACACATCTTCACATCAGTTGCCGCGCCAGCCCAATTAGTCACATTAGCACATTAGCTGCTGCCGGCGCCAGCCCAATTAGTCACATTAGCACATTAGTCACATTAGCACATTAGCCGGTCGTCGGCAGGGTTTTGGCAATTGCCGGAAATGCCGCCGGACAATAAAAAAGCCCCCCGCCTGTACCCTGCGCGGGGTTGTTGTGTTTAATTTTTCGTATATTTGCGGGAAATAAGAACCGTATTTAACTCTTTAAATTTTTGAAATTTTAAATCTTTAAATTTTTAAATCCTGAAAAAAATACCCCCATGTTTATTGTATTGGAAGGATTGGATGGCGCAGGGAAATCAACACAGGCGGCATTGCTGTGCGAACACTTGTCAACCCTCCGCCACGAAACGAAATTCATGCACTTTCCGCGCTTTGACCGTCCGGTCTTCGGCGAGTTGGCGGCAAAATTTTTGCGTGGCGATTTCGGCGAGGTTGCAGCGGTGGATCCTTACTTGGTGGCGTTGCTCTATGCCGGCAATCGCTACGACGCCGCGCCCGTCATCCGCTCTTGGATAGACGGCGGGTTTTCGGTAGTGCTCGACCGCTATGTTTATTCCAATATCGCCTACCAGTGCGCCAAACTCGACGACCCCGCCGGGCGGCGCGCCTTGCGGCAGTGGATATGGCGCATGGAATATGAATATTTCGCCATTCCGCAACCTGATTTAACGGTTTTCCTTGACGTTCCCTTGCAGCATGTGGAAAAGAAACTGGCGGAAGAACGCGACGGCGACGACCGCCTTTATTTGCAGGGCAAGAAAGATATTCATGAAAGCGACCTCCCGCTGCAACATAAGGTGCGCCGCATTTATTTGGAGCAGGCCGCCCTTGATTCAAAATTTCATATCATTGATTGCGCCGCCGCTGCTGGCGGCGTCCTTCCCCCAGAACAGGTTTTTGAAAAACTTGTTGGCATTATGAATGATGAATTGTGAGGCAGTAGCATTCTTTCACCCTTTCACCAGCATTCCCGCGTGTTTTTCCCTGAAGAACCATCCTTTCTGCTGTAATTTTTCTGTTTTTCCACGCGGCACAAATACTTTTCGCATGGTAACCGGATCAATGCCGGCATAGAAAATTGCCGAAGCGTGCGTCATAGGCGTGGGCGTGAAGTCCTGCACTTGCTCCGGATGCATGGACAGGCGCTGTAGTTTTTTTGCAAGACGCCGCATATCGTTATCCGTACAGCCCGGATGCGCAGAGATGAAATATGGAATGAGTTGCAACCGCAGGGCTTCTTTATGGTTTTGCGTATCGAAAAGTTCTTTCAACTTTTCAAACAAGGTAAACGACGGTTTACGCATCACCTGCAACACGTGTTGTTCGGTGTGTTCCGGCGCGACTTTCAAGCGTCCCGATACATGATGCCGCAGTAAATTCCTGAAATATTCTTCGCCGCTTGCGCCTGTAAAACCGTTTTCATCCAAAAACAAATCATAGCGGATGCCGCTTCCGATAAAGGCTTTTTTGATAGCTTTGTGCCTGCGCAGGACGCTGTACAGGTTCAACAGGCGGCTGTGTCCGGTGTGCAGGTTATTGCAAATGCGCGGGAAAATACAGGAATTCCGTTGGCATTGCGCACACGCCTTTTCATCTTTTCCTTTCATACCGTACATGTTTGCCGACGGACCGCCCACATCGGAAAGGTAACCTTTGAAACCGTCCATTTGCGTAATGCTGTCCACTTCGCGCAAAATCGATTGTTCGGAGCGCGAAATAATAAACCGCCCCTGATGGGCGGCTATCGTGCAGAAACTGCATCCGCCAAAGCAACCGCGATGAATAGTAACCGAGTGCTTAATCATTTCGTAAGCCGGGATATGTTTCCCTTTGTAGCGCGGGTGCGGCAGCCGCATATACGGCAAATCAAACGAAGCGTCGATTTCTTTTTCCGCCATAACAGGGTAGGGCGGGTTCACTACCACATAACCGCCGCCGGAAGGTTCTATCAATCGCCGGCAGCTTTCCTTTTTATTCGCCTCCTGTTCGATGACGGCAAAATTTTCGGCGAAATGGTATTTGCTTTTCACACATTCTTCAAATGAATGCAACACACAGTCGTTTTCATGGACTGCCATTTGACGCTCGCCGCCCGTTACCCGGTAAGCGGTTTGCGGGATATTGCGCAATTGCCGGATATGTTTGCCGCCGGCTAATCGCCGCGCAATTTCGCGTATGGGCGTTTCCCCCATGCCATAGACTAATAAATCGGCTTTGCTTTCCACCAGGATAGAGGGTTGCAGCGCATCGTTCCAATAATCGTAATGCGCCAGCCGCCGCAACGAAGCCTCTATTCCACCAAGAATGACGGGCGTTTCGGGAAACAGTTCCCGGAGGATTTGCGCATAAACTGCCGTTGCATAATCGGGACGGAAACCGGCTTTTCCTCCGGGCGTATAAGCATCGTTGCTGCGCAGGCGTTTATTGGCGGTGTAATGGTTCACCATGCTGTCCATGCTACCGGAGGTAACGCCGAAAAACAGCCGCGGTTGCCCGAATTTTTTGAAGTCGCGCCGGTCGTCGCGCCAGTTGGGTTGCGGCACAATAGCCACGCGGTAGCCTTCTGCTTCCAGCACGCGCCCAATCACTGCCGTGCCAAACGACGGATGGTCGACATAGGCATCGCCGCTGAAAAGGATTACATCAAGGTAATCCCATCCCAGTGTTTTCAGTTCTTTGAGTGACGTTGGTATAAAAGGCATGTAATATGTTTTATATTTCTGCAAAAGTAAGAAAAATATTTGTGGAATTTTGGAAAAACCATAATTTTATAATTTAACTTTAATACTTATTGATATGCAAAAAATACTTTTAATTCGGCGGTTTTTCGCAGATGATACTCGATAATTTTAATGACGCTATGACATTATTGTGTTATTTCTAAAAGATTTTTAGAAAAATAAAAGGAACAACTTTGAAAAAAGTTATTCCTTCTGTTTCTGTGCCCGGAACAAGATTCGAACTTGCACACCGAAACCGGCGCTACCCCCTCAAAGTAGTGTGTCTACCAATTCCACCATCCGGGCAAATACATTTTTGTAACGCATGAGGTGTACCAAAAGGGAGTGCAAAGATAATAAAATTTTGGTTAATGCAAGTCAGGTTGCCGGGTTCGGGCGACGGGATAAATTCACAACCAAAATAAGAAAAAAAATAGCTATATTTGCTACCCTAAAAAAACAAACTATGCAAATTAAAAAACATTTATTTTTTACAGCCATTGGCGCATGCGTTGCGCTGCTGGGCTGTGCGCAAACCGGCGACGCCGGGCTGAAAGAAAAAATCGCCCAAATGCTGTTGGTGGGCTTCCGTGACGCAACGCTGACGGAAAACAGCGAAATTTACCATGATGTAAAAAACCTGAAAGTAGGCGGCGTCATCCTGTTTGATTATGATGTGCCGTCGAAAACGCCGGTGCGCAATATTCAATCGCCGGCGCAGGTGAAAAAATTAGTAGCAGACCTGCAACAAATTGCGTCCGGAAAACTCTTGGTATCCATTGACCAGGAAGGCGGGAAAGTGAACCGCTTGAAAACGGCATTCGGATTTCCTTCCAGCGTATCGGCAAAATATTTGGGTACGCTCGATAATGTGGATACGACGGCTTTTTATGCGGCGAAAACCGCCGGTGTATTGGCGGAGTTGGGCGTCAACCTGAATTTTGCCCCCTGCGTAGATGTGGACGTCAATCCGGAAAATCCGATCATTGGACAAAAGGAACGCAGTTTTTCCGCTGACCCCGAAAAGGTGGCAAAGCACGCCGGCATTTGGATTGCCGAACATACGAAACGGAATATTATTTCCTGCCCGAAACATTTTCCCGGACATGGCAGTTCCATGAACGACACGCATGCCGGCAGCGCAGATATAACCCAAACGTGGAGTGCGCAAGAACTAATACCCTATCAACGTTTATTGGAAACCGGCGCGATTTCGTTAATCATGACCTCGCACGTCTTCAATGCCAATTTGGACGCGGACTATCCGGCGACAATGTCGAAAAAAATCCTCACCGGAATATTGCGCGAGCAATTGGGATTCGATGGCGTGATTATTTCCGACGATTTGGCGATGGGCGCTATTGCCGACCTGTTCCCGCTGGAAGTGGCTTTGGAAAAGGCGATCAATGCCGGCGTGGATATTCTTTGCCTCTCGAACAACGGCAGCGTTTACAAACCGCACATGACGCAAAATGCCATTGATACTATTTACGCTTTAGTGCAATCAGGCAAAATCACGCCGGAACGTATTGACGAGTCATACCGGCGGATCCAACAACTGAAACAAGCATTCCTGTAAACTTGGAAGCCGCTCCTGTAAAATTATCTACTGCTTACTGGGCGCCTGTACAGTATTATGCAAAATTGGTTTCAACAACTGCGGTTTTGTTGGAACAGCACGAGCATTACGTGAAACAAACCTATCGCAACCGTTGCCGGATTGCAGGGGCGAACGGCGTGCAGTCATTGACGGTTCCCGTCGTAAAACGGCATGGCGAGAAAATGCCCATCCGCGAAGTGCGTATTGATTATTCGGAAGCATGGCAACGCCGTCATTGGCGGGCTATTGAAACGGCGTACCGTTCCTCGCCTTTCTTCGCCTATTATGCCGACGATATTCGCCCGTTTTATGAGAAAAAGGAAACCTTCTTATTTGACCTGAACGAAAAAATTTTACAGACAACTTGTGAATTAACCGGCGTCGAAACAGCCATTGGTTACACAGCGCAATTCTGTCCGCCAGACGGTCATCCTGCTGACTGCCGCTATTCCATAACGCCAAAAATATCTTGCGCAACCGGTGCCGGTTTCTATTTGCAAACCTACTACCAGGTCTTTGCCCATCTTCATTCTTTCCTGCCGGATTTAAGCATACTTGATTTGTTGTGCAACGAAGGACCCAACAGCTTGGAGAAGTTAAGAACGAAGAGTTAAGAGTGGCTGCGCCGGAAAAATAAAAAAATAAGAGTACCGGTTATTGGTACTCTTAACTTTTAGTTCTTAACTCTTAACTCTTAACTCTTCTAGAACCGGTATGAAACCGTCAGTAAAAATTGATGCATTGAATAGTCGGTGGTGATTAGCGGGGAAGAAGTGTAAGTATGATATTCTTCCGAAGAGGTAGCATAGCGGTATGCCACGTCCACAGAAGCAAAACCAATCCGGTAACCCAAACCGCCGGAACCGGCTATCACTCCTTTGAAATTATTTGTTGGCGCACCCAAGTAGGCAAAACCGCCACGAATAAAGAAATCCCTCAAGCGTATTTCGCCGCCTACACGGAAATTCATAGTTACTTTGGTAGCATCGGATAATAAGTAATCGTTGATAGTTTTTATATTTTCCGTAGTTGCCTGCGTCATGTTTGTATAATCGCCATTCAAGGATATCAAGTTATTTGTTACCACTTCATAATCGAAAGAAAGAACCGCTAATGTATTCACCGCATACGATGCGTTCAATGATAAACGCCATGGCGTGCGCAGGGTAAAATCGTATGAGTCGTCTTCCAGAACGGTGGTAACATTGATATCCCCCTTCGTACGCACCGACAATGAATAAAATACCGGCGACTGCACTGCTATACCGACCTTGAAACTTTCCAGCGGCGTGAACAATAATCCCAACCGTGCGCTGAAGCCCCTACCGTTGATGAAAGAAGCCGTTTCATGCAAAATATTCGTTTCCGCATTATTAAATGACCCCGTTTCGTCATAAGTATTCCGCCGTTCATACCTCAAATCGCTAAGTCCTGCCGAAACGCCAAGATATAATTTATCAAGGTAAGAAGTTCCGAACGCTAAGGAGTATTCGCCCGCATGCCCTATCGTAGTAATGCGTTGCTGCTGGCTCTTCAGGGTGTAGCCGGGACGTATTGCAAATACATTGTTCACCCTACTGATGAAAGGCTCGTTGTTTGCCCAGGCGTCATAGCCCCCATAATGTGCATTCGCTTTATCGAGCATATAGTTCGTTAATGATTCGTTATCGGCAGGCGTTCCCTGCGTGCTGTAATATGCATTGAAATTCGTATGCAGGTTGTAGCCGAACGATAAATTGAAGCGGTTAAAATTCCCGCTACTGTTATCGAAACTATAAGCAATACTTGCCCCATTTATTACAAAACTATTGCGGGAATCCGGTTCCCCGTTGGAGTTGGTTTTATACATATCCAATCTTGGCGTTAGCATGATTTGTCCCATGCGGAATGTTCCCAATGCCGCCGGGTTTACATTCACCGACGCATATTCGGAGGAAAGCGCTCCTACTGCACCACCCATAGCCATACCGCGCGATGTACCGTAATTTGCCTGTTGGGAAAATTTTATTATTTCATTCACCGTTTGCGCAAGCAACAGGCTTGTAGCGCTTACAAATAATAGAGTGGTAAGAATTCTTTTCATAATGTTAATTACGTATTTCTTAGGTATTATAAACTAGTTTAGTTACGCAAATGTATGAAAAAAATAATAAATAATAAAATTTTTTAACTTTTTTTAACGAAAGCAGGGGCAAAGCGTCAATGCGACTAAGGGGAAACTATGCAAAATTATTCCATTTTCTTTTTAGAACCGGAAGCCTAATGTTACCATAAATTTACTGGTAAATATATCCAAAGACGTCGTATCAGGATTTCCTTTGTATAGTATGTAATTTTCCTTTAAACCCGGTGCAAACGAATAGGCGGCGTCTACCGAAATAAACCGCCCGCGGTAGCCAAATCCCACCGAACCTATTTGCGTATCCGCAAAACCTTCCCGTGCATTTTGATACCACGCATAACCGGCGCGTATGGCAATGTCATTTATTTTATATTCCCCGCCAATGCGAATATTGGCTGTCGTCCGGCAATCCTCTTGCAAACGTTCATTATCCTTCCGGTAAGAATTTGTTACGCCTTTTTCGTTGGATATTCTCGTACGGGCAAAATTTACGCCTTCATAATCGACGCTCAACAACGCCACCGTGCCGAAAGTATAGGCAATGCCCGCGCCCCATTTCACCGGCGTAGTAATCCGGTAGTCGTCGTGCCCTTCTATGAGTTCGGAATATTCCACGCCTTTAATGTTCGACGCCATGCGTTCATTCCATGTATTCCGCAGGAACATCCATGTAGGCGTGTGGATGTAAGCGCCTACACGCAAACCGCCCACCGGGCGCACAATAACGCCGAATTTTGAATTATAGCCCACACCGCTGGTCGATATGTTGGTTTCATGGTTCAGTCCCCGATAGCCTGTTGCATTGAAATCGGCATGATTGACTGCCTGTTCGTCGTATTCTTCATGAAAATTGTTCGTAACACTCTGCAAACCGAACGTCATGCCGAAATAGAACCGGTGCGATATGTTCATCCCGAAATTAAAGACATATTCGCCTACATGCCCTGACTGGTCGCTATAATAGGACTGATCCACATCGCCCGTCTGGAAAATCTTGTCAAGGTCATCGGGGGTGTTCGCGTCGAAATTTTCCGTAGCGCCAATATAAGCGCCGTCCCTGTTTTCTACATAGTGGATGAGTCCCGTTTTCATTGCCAGCCATTCGGTATTGGTAGCATCGTTGTCGAAAGCGTCGTGCAGCACGCCGTCTATGCTAAGACCCATTGCCAATGCACGAGGCAGCGAAGTCGTCCCCGTACGTCCATTTGCCGAAAAACGTTGCGGATTATTTTGCAGTTTATTAAATCCTATACCGAAATTAAAGCCCACCAGACCGCTGGTATTATGCGTATCAAAAGCGGATACCCACCCTGCATTCGCAATGCCTGTGCGTGTTTTAAGTTCGGATGTTTGATTGTTCAGGTACTTTCCCGATGTAGAAGAAAACACCAGTTCCGGCGTAATGGAAAACTCCGAAGAGCGGAATACCGCCACGCCGGCAGGATTGATACTTAATGTGGTAAAATCACCGCCCAGTGCAGTAAAGGCGCCGCCCATCCCTTGGAATCGCGCGGTTCCTTCATAAATGTTTTGCGAAAAGCGAAGCGCATCTTCATACGTCTGGGCTACGGCAAAACTGGTACTGCAAAGGCTCATAAATAATATGTATATATTCTTTTTCATATTGTTGATTTCTATTTTATAGTTTCTGATTTCTGATTTTTTTATGGATTGCTTCGCTTTGCTTGCAATGACGGGACTGCAACAGGCGTCAGCCAATTCCTTATTTTTAATTATCCTACCGCCTGCTGCTGCTGGAGTTGCGCGAACTGCCGCTACTGGAACTTCCGGAACTGCGCGAGCTGCTGCTTCCCGTACTGCCCGAACTGCGCGACGATGAGCTGCCGCTGCTCCGGTAGGAGGAAGAATTAGTGCTTTGCGATGGGCTGGAGGAGCGCGACGTGGACTCACTCCGGGACGATGACGAGCTTCTGCTGCTGCTTGCCGGCGGCGTGTAGCTGTTCGTATTCGACGATGAGCGCGTACGGCTTTCATTGGCGCTGGACGGCGTCTGGTAGTTACTGCGCGTATTGGTAACAGTGCGGTTGTTTGTCGTATTCCTGGAAGTACTGCTACGCGATGTTGCGCCGGTATTATAAGTCGAACGCCCGGAGGATTCGGGACGGGTGTAAGCCTGTACGCTTCGCACCGCCCTGCTGCTTACGTTCGATGAAGTTGGCGCAGTAGTCCTGCCGGCGGTGGCATTGGTTCCGGTGGTGCGCGCAGTCCTTCCCACAACAGCCGATGAACGGCTGGTAGTGGCTGCCCTGCTTACGGAGCGGGTGGAATTTACCGCGCTGCGCGTTGTAGTGGTTGCAGGGTTGCGGCTACTGCCCGCCACTTGCCGGACTTGCGGCGAGCGGACAGCCGACCTGCTGGTGGTAACACTCCGTCCCTGCGGCGACCGCGAAGAAGAGGCGATGCTTGATAAGGAACGTCCATAGCGGGAATTGCTGTGGTGTGCATAGTAACGGTTGCCGTGATGATAATAAGGCGGATGGTGATGATAGTAGAAGGGGGAATATACCCGACCATAATACCCGTAATAATAGGGGCTGTACCATGCGTCGTAATAATACGGGCTGTACCACGAGTAGTATCCCCAATCCCATGCGTAATAGGGGGTGTAATAGCGCCACGGGCGGTAATAATAGGGATAGTAAACCGAGCCATAATACCAGGGGTCGCTGTATTCCAAATTGATGGTTACGGTATATTGGGGATCGTCGAACATCCTCAGGCGGCGCTCGTAGGAATCCTCGTTATCCGCTATGACGTAGGTTTTATCCGGCTCGGCGTCAATATATATGGAATTGGTATCGGCGTTAATGTAGACCACGTCGTTGCCGGATTCGTCCGGCGCGTAGGTAGTTACCGGCTGCGACGCCGCCACCACTGTTGCGCCGGTTTTCATTTTCAACTGTTCCAGTTCGGCATTATATGCCGGCGTTGCTGCCTGGGTGGAGGGCGTGTAATAAATATCGTCGTAAGCAGTAGCTGCCGGGCGGGTATTACCGCAACCGTTGGCAAGCAACATCGACGCTGCAACGATAAAGAGGATAGTACTAAATTTAAGTGTTTTCATAATTTTATCTCCTATACTTTTATTTATTTTTATTTTTTATGTTACGTAATGACAAATTTCATGCCAAAAAAGTTAAAAAGTAATGATTAGTGGTTAGTACGGCTGACGCCGGCTGATGTGCTAATGTGACTAATGTGCTAATGTGGCTGGCGCGGCAGCAACTTTCAACTTTCAACTGCACCGTTAGCCGTTAATCGTTCGCCGTTTGCTGTTGGGCTGGCGCGGCAGCTAATTAGAAATTAGCATTTTTTTTTGCTTTTCTAAAAATTCTTTCTACCTTTGTAGCCGTATTGATGTTCTTTAACATTTTGAGTGCTTTTATTCCGCAATTTGAAATCTGGAAAATTTCAATCAGTTTAACCGAAATAAAAGCAAAACTCCACGAGAGAGAAACGTGATTTTTGCTTATAGTTAAACAGGTATTCCAGAACCTCAAATTGTATAAGTACAGTTCACGTTTCGCATTTTATACCTAACCCAAATCTCTTTAAAAAGAGAACTTCCCGAAACAAGACTTCCCGAATAAAAGTTGCCCCCATGTTAAAGGCACGAATTACGCAGATTTTTATGTCATACGAATTACGCAGATTTTTACGGATTACGCGGATATAGTGCGGTAAG
>JAITKG010000184.1 GCA_031278495.1 Prevotellaceae bacterium
CTGCTACACCAAGTGGGAGAGTAGGTCGCCGCCTAAACTACAACACGCCTTGCTTTTTAAGAGGCGTGTTTTTTTTATGGCGTGCGATTAGCGCAAATGCTATTTGGGTAAAAAAGTAACTTTCCCGACCTTGCAAAAAAACATATTTTCCAAACACAGCAATGATACCAAAAGGTAATGAATTGTTTTGTATCTTTGCGGTTCAAATTATCAAAAACAATGGCCAGTAAAATTCCACGAATAGAAGCCAAAGAACAAGACCCACAGGTGCGCCGGCATAATTTTAACGAAGTGTGTTTGGGATATACCGCCGGAGAGGCTGCGCTGGAAGCCACGCGGTGCTTGCAATGCAAGAATCCGCGATGTGTTCCCGCCTGTCCGGTGAATATTCAAATTCCGTTGTTCATTGCGCAGGTGGCGTTGCAAGATTTCGCCGGTGCGGCGCGTATTATTGCCGCCGACAGCAGCCTGCCCGCCGTATGCGGACGGGTATGCCCGCAGGAAACGCAATGCGAAGGCAGTTGCATACTCGGCGTAAAAAACAAACCGGTGAATATTGGCAAGCTGGAACGCTTTGTGGCCGACTATAGCCGCGAAAATAACATTGCTTTTTTGGAAAAACAGCCAGATAACGGGCATCGTGTAGCTGTTGTGGGAAGCGGGCCTGCAGGACTGGCCTGTGCCGGCGATTTGGCGAAATGGGGATACGGCGTAACCGTTTTTGAAGCATTGCATAAGGCTGGCGGCGTGTTGGAATACGGCATCCCGGAATTCCGCCTGCCAAAAACAACGGTAGTGAAACATGAAATAGACCAGTTGAAAAAATTGGGCGTCGTCATTGAAACCAACGTTATCATTGGCCGCACGCTAACGATTGATGATTTATTTAATGAAGAAAAATTTGAGGCGGTATTCATCGCCTCCGGCGCAGGACTGCCGAAATTCATGGGTATTCCGGGCGAGAACCTGAACGGCGTGGTTTCCGCCAATGAATTTTTGACGCGCAATAACCTGATGCGGGCGTACGACACAGCTTACGATACGCCTATTTATGTGGGTAAACGGGTAGCGGTGGTTGGCGGCGGCAACGTGGCTATGGACGCCGCCCGCTCGGCATTGCGGCTGGGCGCGGACGTGACGATTGTCTATCGCCGCACGGAAAACGAACTGCCGGCGCGGATAGAAGAAGTGCATCATGCGAAGGAAGAAGGAGTCGTCTTTCACCTGCTGACCAATCCGGTGGAAATACTCGGTAATGAACGGGGATGGGTGCGCGGGATGCAGTGTGTAAAAATGGCGCTCGGGGAACCCGATAGCAGCGGCCGCCGCAGTCCGGCGGTCATTCCCGGTTCCGAGTTTGAACTGGACGCCGATATGGTAATCATGTCGCTCGGAACTTCGCCAAACCCACTGATAACAAACGCTACAAAAGGACTGGAAACAAACAAACGCCAATGTATCGTAGCCGATGAACAGGGCGCAACATCCCGTAAAGGCGTATTTGCCGGCGGTGATATTGTTACCGGCGCCGCCACCGTTATTTTGGCTATGGGCGCAGGGCGCAAAGCTGCAAAAGCAATAGACGAATATATTAGATTGACGGATTTATAAATCGACGGATCTACGGGTTTAGCTGGCGTCGCAAAAGAAAATAAACATCATGAACATGCTCTATTCACCTTTTACCTTTTACCCTTTCACCTTGTCGGGGACAGGATGGCTTGTGCTTGTTTCCGTTGGGGTGATTGGCTTGTGCGTGGCAGGATTGGCATTTAATATACTGGTTCGCAAAAATGGAAAATTCCCCGAAACGGAAATTGCAAAAAATAAAAACATGCGGCAACTCGGCATCACCTGCGTGAAACAGGACGAAATAAACCGCTGGAAAAAATCTAATCAGGAAAACAGCACTGCCGCCGGTTGCGGCGATTGCACGATATGTAAGTCGTAAGTCATTAGTGCGCTGATGTGACTAATTATGCTGACGCGAGCCAATTCATACCTCATCGTTCATTGCCCCGTTCGCTGCGGCGAGTTCCATTTGCCGGTACATGGTTTGCCGGCGCATGGCTTCGTCAAAATCCACTAATGCGCCGTCAAATTCGGGACCGTCCACGCAAGTGAATTTTGTTTGCCCGCCAATGTTCACGCGGCAAGCGCCGCACATGCCCGTGCCGTCCACCATTAGCGTATTCAGGCTCACCACTACCGGAATGCGGTATGACTTGGCCTGCAACGCTACAAACTTCATCATAATCATGGGACCGATAGCAACGATAGTATCATAGGACTGTTTTTCTTCTTCGACTAATTGCTTGATGACGTCGGTTACCAAGCCTTTCCGTCCGGCGCTGCCGTCGTCGGTGGCAATGTATAAGCGCGCGCAAACGGCTTGCATCTCCTCCCGGAAAATCAATAACGACGCTGTCTTTGCGCCAATGACAACATCTACCGTTGCGCCGTGCTCGTGCAGCCATTTCACTTGCGGATACACGGGCGCTGTACCCAAACCGCCTGCTACGAAGAGCAGGCGCAACCGTTGCAGCTCGTCGTTCGATTTATGCGTCAGATCCGACGGACGTCCCAATGGACCGACCACGTCCAGCAGGCTTTCGCCTTGTTCCTTTTGGCAAATCAGCCGGCTGGACGCGCCCACAATTTGCGTAACCAGCGTAATGGTTCCCCGCGATGCGTTGTAGTCGCATATCGTGAGCGGGACGCGCTCGCCGGTTTCGGTGGCGCGCACCATCACAAACTGGCCGGGCAACGCCGCGCGGGCAATGCGTGGCGCTACTATGTCCATTAAATAAATATCCGTTGCCAAAAAACGCTTTTCTACGATTTCGTACATGTGCTTTCCCTTAAACTTTGATTAAATGCAAAAATTCTTCGCGCGTACGCAAGTCTTTCATGAACGTGCCGGTAAACGCCGAAGTGGTCGTTACGGAATGTTGTTTTTGCACGCCGCGAATTTGCATGCACATGTGCGCCGCTTCGATGACCACCGCCACCCCCAACGGATTCAACGCTTCCTGCAGGCAGTCGCGGATTTGGACGGTGAGCCGTTCCTGCACTTGCAGCCGGCGGGCAAATGCCTCTACCACGCGCGCCACCTTGCTCAAACCCGTAATATACCCGTTCGGAATGTATGCCACGTGCACCTTGCCATAGAACGGCAGCAGGTGGTGTTCGCACATCGCATACAGTTCAATATCTTTCACCAGTACAATTTGCCGGTATTCTTCCTTGAATTTCGCCGAATTGATAATATCTATCGGGTTTTGACAATATCCCTGCGTAAGGAAAAGCATGGCTTTGGCTACGCGTTCCGGCGTTTTCAGCAACCCTTCGCGGCCGGCGTCTTCGCCAAGCAATGATAAGATTGCCTTATAATGTTTTTTCAATGCATCCACCGTTTCGCGGGGGTATTGCTCTATTTTTTCAAAACCGGCTGGCATTGTTTTCATTTTTGATATTATTTTTTTTTGCGCGACTGCAAAAGTACAAAAAGTTTAGTTAATGATGAAGTGGCAGGTTCAATTACCAAATGCAACAGGAATGGATTATTTCCAATTTCTGATTAGCCGGCATGCCAGCTTCGTTTTCAACTTTCAATTTTTTTCCCCCTTTTGAAGTTAGGGGGCTTCCGGCGCGGCGTGCGTCATTGGCTCATTCTTTTCCCAATAAATGGGTATAAATAAATTTCCGTTCCCTGTTGCGGCTGTGTTCGCGTTTGGCGTTGCGGTAGCCATGCCGCGATTCGGGATAAAGCGTCAGTTCAAAATCTTTTCCCAAATCTTCCAATGCCGAAATCAATTGAAAGGTATTTTGCGCATGTACGTTTTCGTCGCGCAGACCGTGCGTGAGCAGCAGTTTCCCTTTCAGCCCGGCGGCGTGCGCGATCGCTGAAGCAGCCGCATAGCCTTCGGGATTCGCGGCAGGCGCGTCCATGTAACGCTCGGTGTAAATGGCGTCGTAGAGTTGCCAGTCGGTAACGCTGCCGCCGGCGACGCCATGCGTAAATACATCCGCGCCGTAAGTCAAGGCATAACAAGTGATGTAGCCGCCGTAGCTGAATCCGGTAATCATGATTTTCGCCGTATCGGCTTGTGCATTTTCCGCCAGCCAGCGCACAGCTTGCGAATAGTCCGCTATTTCCCAATATCCGAGTCGGCGGAACATTTCTTCCTGCCCGGTTTTCCCGTTGTGTCCGCTGCCGCGGTGGTCGAGGGTTACTTGCAGCAAGCCGTCTCGGGCATACCGGTAAGCGTCGTCCCCGAAGGCGTCGCTCCATTCATTGCGCACCTGCATAACGCCGGGACCGCCGTAAACATTCAGTTTCACGGGATATGTTTTCCCTGTTTCCCGGCGCAGGGGATAAGTGATGCGCAGGGGGATGAGGAAACGCCCGTCATCGCTGCGGAGAGTAAGGAAGCGGGTTTCCGGGCGTTCATATAAATCAAAATTTTCGTTTTTTGTATCCTGGATGAAGCAAATAAATTTCCCGTTGGCGTTGTACAATGCTACCTGCGGCGGCGTTTCCACATTGGAACAGGTTGTAATAAAATACCGGTTATCGGGCGACAAGGTTATCCGGTGGGAATAGTTGCCGGACGAAAGGCGTTGCAGACGCTTGCCGTCTAATCCTGCCTTATAAAAATCCAGCGCGCCGGGCTGGTCTTTATAGGCGGTAAAATAAACGTCCTTTGTTTTTTCATCCACCGCCAGTATTTCCGTTACAGTGTAGCTTCCGGCGGCGATACGGTGCAGCAGCCTGCCGTTCATGTCGTGCAGGTACAATTGCCGCCAGCCGCTTTTGTCGCTCGTAAGTATAAATCCTTTTCCTGAGGGTAAAAAACGGATACGCGGTTCGTCGTCTAAGGAAATCCACGTGTTTTGCCGTTCTTCATACAGTTCTTTCGCGACGCCGGTAGCTGCCGCTATTTCCCACAGTTTATAATGGTTTTGGTCGCGGTTGAGCCATTGCAGCCACAATGCCTGCCCGTCGGGACGCCAGTAGGGCAAGCCCAGATAGTGCTCCGTGCCGTTGCCGACGAGCGCCCAAGTGATTTCGCCGCCATCGGGCGACACCATGCCGGCTTTCACTTGCGGCAACGCATCGCCGGCTTTGGGGTAACGCATGGTTTCGACATAGCCGTTTTTTCCGGGACTGTCGGTAATCGTGAAGAGCGGCACGCGGCTGTCGTCGGTGCGGAAAAACGCCAGCCGCCGGCTGTCGGGCGACCACCAGAAAGCGCGGTAACCGCCGGCGCGCCCGAGTATTTCTTCCATATAAACCCACGACGCATAGCCATTCAGGAGGCTGTCGCTACCGTCGAACGTGAGGCGTGTTTCCTTCCGGTCGGCAAGGCGGACAGTGTATAAATCGTTCCGGCGCGTAAACGCCACGTAAGCCGAATCGGGCGACAGCACAGGATTGACCGCCCCCTCGATGGTTGCAATAAATGGCTCCCGTCCGGCGGGGGAACTTGCGCGTTCTTCCAATCCTTTGGTATCGCTGATGATTTTCCCTTCCGCCGCATCCACCACCACCGTGCGGCTGTCCCATCCGGGAGAAGCCGCGCTGTGCAGCGTAACCATGTTCCCGCGCCATTCTTTCACGTGCAATACCGGGCTGGTTATCCGCACGGAATGATTGCGGAGTTCTTCATCCGTTAGCTGCTTCTTCTGCGCCGCAAGGGATATGCCGGCTAACAGGAACATGCCCGATATTAAAAAGCGTATTATTTTCATGAAAATAAATAAAAACAAAGATAGTAAAGATTACCGGAACGCCGCTTTTACAAATTTATAAAAACAAAAAAAACAGGGGAAAATTTATTACTTCACATCCCCACGCCTGTTTAAGGCGTCAGCCTTGCCGTTCGCGAAGAAACGCCCGACGGGAATAAATCCGTAAACCTGTAAATCCCCTTTATTTTTCAAAATCTTTTGGGGTTATGTCCAGGTTTTTTTGCAGCTTCCACTCGCCGTCGTAGAACTGTAAACCGTCGAACTCGCCGGAGGGAACGCGACCGGGAAGCCCGCCAAGCGATACGGTTTCCAAGCGTTGGAAGACAATCATTTTTTTGCGTGGTAAATAGGACAGGTAAAACGGCGTGGCAGCGCTATATTCCAGCAGGACGCGGCTGGCTTTCCACCGCCCGTTATCGAAGAGGGGCGCGCCAAACGATGGAACACCCTGTTCGTCGAAAGTAAGCACATCCAATAATTTGCGATGCGTGACGCCGGAATGGAAATCATAGCCCAGTAAGGTATAATACACGCGGCTGGCCGTTTTATTTTGCAGCAGGTCGTAATACAGCGCGCCAAACCACCTGCCGTTGTTTAGCGTGATTGTTTCCGGTCGTCCGGCGAGGGAATCTTTTACATCGCTCAGCACGGTCGTTCGGACCGTGTTATGTGTGCGGTACTGTACGACGCCGAAGTAACGGTGTTGCGTGGCGGTAAGGGGCAAGTTCCATGTAAATATGCGTACTTTCCTGTCCGGCGAAACCAACATTCCGAGATACGGGATGCTATCGAATACGTTGTCCGGAGCCGCTTCGCGGCGGAGCGTTTCTTCAAAAGCAGCGGCGAAAACAGCCATAGCGGCGGTTTTCCGAACGCTGTCGGTTTCGGCGGCGGCCTGCCGCATCAGCATCGGAAGATTAGCCGCGCGTTCTTCAAGTACCTGCGCCTGCACGGCAAAACTTCCGCACAGCCACCCGGTAATAAGGTAAAGGTATTTCATAATGACTGTAACCGGTTAATATTTATCCAACGCTTCTGTCAAAACAGCGCAAATTTCGCGGATTTCCGCTTCCGTAATAATTAGCGGCGGCGCTATCCGGAAAGCCGTAGGGCAAAATAAAAACCATTCCGTAATAATGCCCTCGTTCCACAGTCCGGATACAACCCGTTGCAGGCGTTGCGTGTCGCCCAGTTCTACGGCAAGCATCAAGCCTTCGCCACGAATTTCTTTGATGGCTTCGTGCACCAGCAAACGGCGGAAGAGGGCGGCTTTTTCCGCCACTGCCGCCGGCAGGTTTTCCTTCCGCAATATGTTCAATGCCGCCAATGCCGCCGCACACGACACCGGATGCCCGCCGAATGTAGTAATATGCCCCAATGCCGGACGGCTTTGCAACGCTTCCATTATTCCGCGCGACGCCACAAATGCGCCGAGCGGCATACCGCCGCCCATAGCTTTTGCCAAAGTCATAATGTCAGGCGTTACGCCATAGTGCGACGCCGCAAACCATGACCCGGTGCGCCCGAAGCCGGTTTGCACTTCGTCGAAAACCAGCAGTGCGCCGGTTTGGTTGCATCGTTCCCGCAAAGCTTGCAGGTAGCCGGCCTGCGGCGTAATCACCCCTGCTTCGCCCTGCACCGGTTCGATTAACACAGCGGCAGTGCGGCGGGTAATATGCCGTAAATCGTCGAAAGAATTAAACGTCCCTTGCCGCACGCCGGGCAGCAAAGGGCGGAAAGCATTGCGGAAAATTTCGTCGCCCATAGCGCTCAAGACGCCTTGCGTGCTGCCATGGTATGCATGCTTGAAAGCGACTATTTCCGTTCGCCCGGTATAGCGTTTGGCTAATTTTAGCGCGCCCTCGTTGGCTTCGCTGCCGGAATTGACAAAATAAACGCAATCGAGCGGCGGCGGCAGAATGTTTACCAAAGCTTGTGCATACGCCGTTTGCGGCGACTGGATATATTCGCCGTACACCATCAGGTGCATGTACCGCGCCGCCTGCTCCTGCACTGCCGCCACCACTTCCGGATGGCAATGCCCTACATTACTCACCGCCACGCCGGCAATTAAATCGGTATACCGCTTGCCGTTTGTATCATAAATATAAATGCCCTCTGCGTGTCCGGCTTCCAGTCCCATAGGCGCAGGCGATGTTTGCGCTATATGTTGCAAAAAAAGTTGCCGCTGGCTGATAGTATTGCTCATTGGTCAAAATTTCTGTTTTAGTTTAACAAAAATACGCAAAATATTTTTTAACGCAATGCAAAATAAAAAGCCTTCCCGCAATGTGCGGGAAGGCTCTACATAAGGCGAAACCGCCGTTATGCCACTAATTTATTCACGTGAAGGGTTAAACTGCTCTTGAGATTTGCCGCTTTATTTTTATGAATAACATTTATCTTCGCCAACTTGTCCAACATGGACGAAACCTTTGGGAGCAACGCTATGGCTGCCGCTTTATCGGTAGTATTGCGCAATGCTTTTATGGCATTACGGGTTGTGCGGGCATAATACTTGTTATGCACTCTGCGTTTTTCACTTTGGCGGTAACGCTTTTCAGCAGATTTATGATTTGCCATATTCTTAAATTTTATATTATTTTATCTATTGCCTTTCGTCTGGCGTTTTGTAGTCCGTAGGGGATTCGAACCCCTATGGCAAGAATGAAAATCTTGAATCCTAACCCTTAGATGAACGGACCATTTTTGTTTTTGGGCTGCAAAGATAGCATCTATTTTTAGATTGTGCAAATTTTTTTACGGATATTTTCCGGGCAGATTCAAGTACCCAAT
>JAITKG010000185.1 GCA_031278495.1 Prevotellaceae bacterium
TCATTGCAAACAAAAGGTATTCACAGTCCAAGTTATGGAGATGTTGCTACCGACGGCACTATTCTTAATACCGGGACATTCTATGTACGTCCGGATGCGCCTACCCATTTATTATGCTACCCTGAAATGTGCTTCATTAAAGCAGAAGTATTGTTTAGACAGGGGCAAACAAGCCCGGCATTTGATGCCTACAAAGAAGGTATAAAAGCGCATATTGACTTGTTGAATGAAAAGCTGGCGACATATACAGCAGGCAACAATATTTCCCTGCAACCGATAACCGCTACGGAAAGGGATGCGTACCTTAGTTCTGCAGCTGTCGGTACGGCTGGTGATTTAACGTTGGGTAAAATAATGCAACAAAAATTCATTGCCTTATCCTTCTCCAATCAAAACTGGAACGATATGCGCCGGCTGGATTACAGTCCAACTATTTATCGCGGCTGGGCAGAGCCTTATGAACGCACAAGCAATAGCAATGATAAGAAATGGATTCCGGACGGAAGGCAATATCGTCGCTTGGGCTATGTTTCGCACGAATTTAATTATAACAATGCCAATCTTGCAGCATCGCATCCGCATGCATTGTTGGATGATATTCGTTCGTACCCCGTTTGGTGGGACTATCCGACCGATGATTATAAACAATAAATTGTTTCCATAAATAAAAAAAGCTGCCCGTTCCGGACAGCTTTTTTTATGTTCTGATGTTTTGAATTATCGGAATAAATCTGTAATTTTGTACCGAATATTAGAGAACAAAAGCTATGGCACGCCCTATCAAAGAAACCCCAATATTAACCGGTGAAGATGCACGCCGCTTTGAACAGCGTATGAAAGAAGTCAAGCCACTTCCTCCGGAAGAATTAAAAAGTATGGATGAAGCGTATGAGTTATTCAAAAAAATAGCTACGTTTCCGGTTTATGATTGATTTCTCTCAATCGTCCATAATGTTATTGCGTCACGGTATGAACATTCAATCGTTTGATTGCGGCGACTCAGATTTGAATGGTTTTTTGCTGGATGATGCATTGCATTATTTAGACGAACGCATGGCTGTAACTTATATTTTAGAATACCAAAAACAAACGGTTGCTTATTTTTGTTTGCTTAACGATAAAGTTACGTTCGATACAACAGATGCAAATGAAAAGTCTTTTTGGAACCGTTTTAACCGGAAACATAAAATTCCCAATCTAAAACGTCGCAAAAATTATCCGGCGGCAAAAATAGGACGGTTAGCAGTAACTACTAATTTTGCAGGGCAAGGTATTGGGCGCTTTATGTTAGAAAGTATAAAAAGAATGTTAGCGAAAAAAGCAGACATCGGTTGCCGTTTTATTACAGTTGACGCCTATAGTACTGCCTTTGATTTTTATTTAAAAAACAAGTTCCAGTTTATTTCAACCAAAGATGAGGTAGATTCAACACGTTTGATGTATTTTGACTTAAAACAAGTCCCTGATAGTTGAAACGAAAAAATTAACTATCCTTTCCCTTCCCGTTTGGTGGGACTATCCGACCGATGATTATAAACAATAAAATGTTTCCATAATTAAAAAAAGCTGACCGTTCCGGTCAGCTTTTTTTATTATACTACTGAGTAATGGGTTTTATCTTATGGTTTACAACTTATTTTACGTATTATTGATAAAAAAAATAAAAAAAATGTTATTTTAATTTTGATTTATTAAAAAAAAATGTTATTTTTGTGAAAATTGTTATTAAATCTTTTATCATGGCGCTTAAAGGAGCAATAGCGGTCAATACCGAAAGATGTAAAGGGTGCGGCGTGTGTGTGGTGCAATGTCCTACCGGCGTCATAGCGCTCAACAAAAACGTAAATACCAAAGGATACAACTATCTCTACATGGCCAACCCCGTCGCTTGCACCGGCTGCACCAACTGCGCTACGGTTTGCCCCGACGCCTGTATTACCGTTTACCGGGTGAAGATTTAAAGATTGAAAAATTCAAAGATTTAAGGAGAAACGGGTAATGGATAATAATACGATACTTTGTAAAGGAAATGACGTGATTGCTTTAGCGGCTATTCGTTGCGGCTGCGACGGCTACTTCGGCTATCCGATTACCCCGCAATCTGAAATAATGGAAAAACTGATGGAAGAAAAACCATGGGAAACTACCGGCATGGTTGTGTTGCAAGCCGAGAGCGAGGTTGCTTCTATCAATATGTTGTATGGCGGCGCGGCATGCGGGAAAAAAGTAATGACCTCGTCGAGCAGTCCGGGCGTAAGCTTGATGTGCGAAGGTTTTTCTTATTTAGCCGGCGCAGAGTTGCCCTGCTTGATTGTGAATGTCGTGCGCGGCGGTCCCGGTTTGGGCACTATCCAGCCGGCGCAGAGCGACTACTTCCAGGCGGTAAAGGGCGGCGGACACGGCGACTACCATTTTATTGTGTTAGCGCCTGCATCGGTGCAAGAGATGAACGATTTTGTTGACATGGGCTTTGATTTGGCATTCAAATACCGCAATCCGGTGATGATTTTAGCCGATGGCATTGTCGGGCAAATGATGGAAAAAGTAACGCTAAGCCCCCCGAAACCGCGATGGACGGATGAGGAAATTATAGCCCTCTCGGGCAGTTGGGCTACTACCGGCAAACCTTCCGGTCGCCGGGAAAATATCATCACATCGCTGGCGATGGATGCGGCGGTAGCCGAGAAATTCAACGAAAAACTGCAAAGGAAATTTAATGAAATACGCAGGCGGGAAGTGCGTTTAGAAAAAATAAAATGCGACGACGCCGAATACTTGTTGATTGCCTATGGCGCAATGTCCCGCATTTGCGAGGAAACAGTAGATAATGCGCGTGCGCAGGGCATCCGTTTGGGATTGCTGCGCCCCATTACCCTGTTCCCTTTCCCGTCGGAGCAAATAGCCGCTATGACGCCGCAATTGAAAGGAATTCTTTCCGTCGAATTGAGCGCCGGGCAAATGGTAGAAGATGTGCGGCTGGCGGTGGGCGACAAAACGCCGGTGACGCATTTTGGCAGACTGGGCGGCATTGTTCCTGCGCCTGATGAAGTGTTGGCTGCGCTGAAACGGACGTACCTGCAAAATGAAAACGAATAACGGACGAATTAGACGACACACGTATGGACGTAAATGATATTATACAACCGGAAAATAAGGTATACGGCAAAACGCCGGTGCTCACCGATACGGAGATGCACTACTGTCCGGGATGTTCCCACGGCGTAGTGCACAAGATTATTGCCGAAGTGATAGAAGATATGGGCATTCAGGATAAGACTATCGGCATTTCGCCGGTAGGCTGCGCCGTGTTTGCTTACAATTACCTGCACATCGACTGGCAACAGGCCGCTCACGGACGTGCGCCAGCGGCAGCCACTGCCGTCAAACGCCTCTATCCCGACAAATATGTGTTCACCTATCAGGGCGACGGCGACCTGGCGTCAATCGGGACGGCGGAGATTATGCACGCCTGCAATCGCGGCGAAAACATTGTGGTGATATTTATCAACAATGCTATTTACGGGATGACCGGCGGGCAAATGGCGCCGACCACTTTAATCGGGCAGGTGACGGCGACGACGCCTTATGGCCGCGTGGTGGAATTAAACGGGTATCCGTTGCGTATTACCGAATTGTTGGCGCAACTGAGCGGCGTTTGTTATGTAACGCGACAGGCTGTTCATACGCCTGCCGCCGTGCGTAAAGCGAAAAAATCCATTCAAAAGGCGTTTGAAAATTCTGGACAACGAAAAGGACTGTCGTTTGTGGAAATTGTCGGGACATGCAATTCCGGTTGGAAACTCTCGCCGGTAGAAGCCAACCAGTGGATGGTCGAAAACATGTTCCCGCACTATCCGCTGGGAGACATCAAGAATGAAGAATTAGGAATTAAGGATTGGCTAAAACAATGAAAGAAGAAATAATTATAGCAGGATTTGGTGGACAAGGGGTCTTGTCTATGGGAAAAATAATAGCCTATTCAGGCATTATGCAAGGCATGGAAGTAACGTGGATGCCTTCGTATGGTCCCGAAATGCGCGGCGGCACAGCCAATGTAACGGTAGTACTGAGCAGCCGCCGTATCAGTTCGCCTATTGTGAGCCGGTGCGACACAGCCATTATCCTCAATCAACAGTCGATGGATAAATTTGAGTCCAGCGTGCGGAGCGGAGGCTTGCTGCTGTATGACCCAAACGGTATTACCAAACCGCCGGCGCGCAAAGACATTACTATTTGCAAAATCGAAGCCGCCGAAGAAGCCGCGAAAACAGGCAACGCCAAAACTTATAACATGATTGTACTGGGCGCATACTTGAAAAAACGCCCGGTGGTACAATTAGAAAATGTAATCAAAGGCTTAAAAAAATCTATTCCAGAACGCCATCATAAACTGATTCCGGCAAACGAACAAGCTATTCACCGTGGCATGGAAGCCGTGCGCTAATGCGTGAAGCAACAAGTCTGAAGTATGAAGTAGCCAGCGGCGGTGCGTCTTCCTATCAATGCACACAGTTTTTAAAAATTACACAATATTTTTCCTGTGTAATTTGTTTTAACCTGCGTCAATCCGTCATTTTTTTTTATCTTTGCACAATGTTACAGATACCTTATTTACCTTCGTTGGATTTGCTTGCGACGCTGTCGTCGTCATCGTTACCGGAATTGCCGGCGTGGCAGGTGGCTTGCGTTAACTGGAAAGAATTTCCTTATACGCCCCGCGTTACCGTGCAAATGGCCTGTACGCCGTCGCACCTGCTCTTGCATTACGACGTGCGGGAAAAAAGTATCCGCGCCAAATATACGCAGCCCAACCAGCCGGTTTATACCGACTCCTGCGTGGAGTTCTTTGTGTCGCCGGACGACCGGCAGACTTATTATAATTTTGAGTTTAACTGTATCGGCACGCCCTTGATGCGGCATAATGTGCGTCCCCACGAAGGTCCGCGCGCCACGCCCGAATTGTTGGCTACGATTTTAACCCGGAGTTCACTGGGCAACCAGCCTTTTGAACGCATGGAGGGCGATTTTGCATGGCAACTGACCGTCGCTATTCCCTACGCCTGTTTCTTTGCGCATCCCCGCCGCGACTGGCGCGGGCAAACCCTTTGGGCTAACTGTTACAAGTGTGGCGACGAACTGTCCGAACCGCATTATCTTTCGCTGTTTCCTATTCACAGTCCCAAGCCCAATTTCCACCTTCCGCAGTTCTTTCAAAAGTTAACCGTAATGTGCTAAGGTGGCTAATTACTGCTTAGGGGTGGCAATCGCAGTGGCGACAGCTAATTTTCAATTATCCATTTTCGATTATCCATTCAACTGGACTGCTTCGCTTCGCTCGCAATGACGCGGCGTCAGCGTTCATAATTCATAATTCAAAAAGTTGGGTATAATTGTATCGATGTATGGGGAAAGCGTTTCTGCGGGGAGGGTGGTAGAAAGAGCGATCACTTTCATGCCGGCTTTTTTTCCGGCGGTGATGCCGGCAATAGAATCTTCAAATACTACACACTCCGCCGGCGACACGCGGAGTTCTTCGGCAGCCAGCAGGTAGCACATCGGATCGGGTTTGCCTCTGGTGATTTTGTCGGCAGTGACGAGGGCGTCAAAAGTATTTTCCAAATTCATTTTTTGCAGGGCGACTTTCATTTTTTCGGTCGAGGAACTGGTAACCACCGCTATTTTGTAGCCTTGCGCCTTAAAGCGGGTTATCGCTTCACGCGCGCCGGGAATGAATGCGCAATCCATCTGCAATTCATAGCGTCGATGTGCTTCTATAATTTCCGCCTGTTCCGCCGGCGGATAATTCCCAAAATATTTTTCCATGATAGCCGCCAGTGTAGTGCCTTTGATAAGGGCGGCAAAATTTTCCGGCAAATGATATTTCGCCGCCAACCGGTCGAAAAATAAATCATATTGCGGCTCCGTGTCGGCAATCACGCCATCGAAGTCAAAGAGAATAGCTGTAAACCGGTTCATGTAGAAATTTCATGTTAAAATTATTTTTTCATCGCTTCGGCTTTCCGCCCGGGCGACATTTTTTCAATAGCGTAACGGTAGGCAGTGCGTGGCATCACGGCTTTTTTGGAAACAACATAATCGAATACTTCTTTTTCGTGCGCTTCACTCGCCGCTTTAAGCATCCACCCGTAACCTTTCTGCACCATGTCGTCCGTATCGGGCAACAGGCGGCTGGCAATCTCAAAAATATCTTGCAGGAAAAGTCCTTTGCGGGCAGGAATAATCAAGGTTACAGCCGCCGCGCGTTTTACCCAGCGGTTGTCCGATGTAGCCCATCGTTTTAATTCCTTTATGTATGCCGGGTATTGTTCAATGAACCCGCCCACTGTGTGGTTGCAAAGCATATCGCACATAGCCCAGTTACTCACGTAGCGGGTTACCCACCGCTCAAAAATTTTGAAGTCAGCGGGCGTGAAATATTCACGCAGGGCGTTGCTCCAGTCGCAGGCGATGCTTGCTTCTTCTATATAGCCCGATTGCCAAAGGATTTCGCATAATGCAAAAATTTCTTCTTTCGGTTTTCCTTTGATAGTTTTGAAATGCGTTTGTGCAATTTTATGCGCCACCGCCGACTTGACGCCAACTGTTTTGATTTTTTCTTTGAAAAAATATTGCGCCGAAGCTGCCGTTTTCGCATCCGCATTTTCTTTGAGCGCCTTGCGGACAGCTACGAGTATAGATTGCATGGCTTATTAGTGTGAATATTGTTGCAGCATAAATGCAGGGAAAACCGTTACTTCTTTTCCTTTTGTAAAAATTCCGCTACCAATGTTTCCGCTTCTTTCAATGCTTTTTCCAAGTTGTCGTTTACAATTATTTTATCGAATTGCGGCGCGTATGAAAGTTCTTCCTTTGCTTTCTGCAAGCGGCGTTCAATGGCTTCGGACGAATCGGTGTTGCGGTTTTGTAATCGCTCGTGCAATACATCCATAGAGGGCGGTTCTACAAACACTGCCAACGCCTGGTTGCCTAATTTTTGTTTTATATTCAAGCCTCCTTTCACATCCACGTCGCATAGCAATACCCGTCCTTTTTCCCAAACCCGCCCGGCTTCGCTTTTTGTTGTTCCGTAATAGTTCCCTGCATAGACTTCCTCCCATTCCAAAAATTCATTGCGGGAAATTTTTTCGCGAAATACTTCGGGCGTCATGAAATAATAATCTATGCCGTCTTTTTCGTCTCCGCGTGGCGCGCGGCTTGTAGCCGATATGGAAAATTCAAGTGCAGGAAATTTTTCCAGCAAATGACGGACAATAGTGGTCTTTCCCGCACCCGACGGCGCGGAAAAAATAAGTACGCTCCCCTTGCCGACAGGGGAAGCATCAAAGCATTTTTGTCCTATGGTATTTTCCTTTTTGCGTATCATAGCCTGTTAAAAAACCCGCCCCGATAAGAGGCGGGGTTTCTTATCCCTGTTATTGCATCCCTTTCGGGGATACGGGTTTGTTTATTTTACTGTTGCCATGTGGGCAATCAATTCCAATACTTTGTTGGAGTAGCCCCATTCGTTGTCGTACCACGCAACGAGTTTCACGAAATTAGCGTTCAGCGCAATCCCTGCTTTCGCATCAAATACGCTGGTGCGCGGTTCGTGAATGAAATCGCTTGATACTACTTCGTCTTCGGTGTATCCTAAAATACCTTTCAATTCGCCGTCGGCGGCTTTTTTCACTGCCGTTTTTATTTCTTCGTACGTAGCGGCTTTTTCGATACGGCAAGTCAGGTCCACTACCGAAACATCCAACGTCGGCACGCGGAGCGACATACCGGTTAACTTACCGTTCAATTCGGGAATAACTTTACCTACCGCTTTTGCTGCGCCGGTGGAAGAAGGAATGATGTTGCCGGCTGCCGCCCGCCCGCCGCGCCAGTCTTTTGCAGAAGGACCATCCACTGTTTTTTGGGTAGCGGTTGTAGCGTGTACGGTGGTCATCAACCCTTCGATGATAGTGAAGTTATCGTGGATAACTTTTGCCAGCGGCGCCAGGCAGTTGGTCGTGCAGGAAGCGTTCGACACAATAGCTTCGCCTTTGTACGTTTTGTGGTTTACGCCACATACGAACATCGGGGTATCGTCTTTCGACGGCGCAGACATCACCACGCGCTTTGCTCCGGCTTGGATGTGCGCTTCGGCTTTCTCTTTGGTGAGGAACAAACCGGTAGATTCTACCACATATTCAGCGCCTACTTCATTCCATTTCAGGTTAGCAGGGTCTTTTTCGGCGGTTACACGAATACTGTGCCCATTGACCACCAAGTGGCCGTCTTTTACTTCTATCGACCCTTTGAACTGCCCGTGTATGCTGTCGTAGCGCAGCATATACGCCATGTAATTCACATCTATCAAATCGTTGATACCAACAACTTCGATGTCGTTACGTTCTTCTATAGCCGCACGGAACACCAATCGTCCAATACGACCGAATCCATTAATACCTACTTTAATTTTTGACATAATTTTTTTATTTTTTAGTTAAACTTTATTTTTGAAGTGGGCAAAGGTAGTATTTTTTTTAATTTCTAACAAATAAAACATCACCGGAAAATCCGGTAACACGATAATGTAAAACTACCTTTCAGCATTAAAAAAGCGGTAAATTTATTTACCACTTAATATGATTTTCTTCCAAAATTTTTTTTGCCAAGTTCAATATGGTCACATCATCGAACAACACAATACCGCCACCGGGACCTTGCTCATAGTGCAAGCCGGACGATTTCCCGTGTTCAAAATCATTGCCGCCAAAATAATTGCGGATAGTATCAACAGAAGTATTCAATAATTCCGCAATACGGTGTATACTTCCTGTCGGCAGTGCGTCTTTGATGCGACGCAATTCATTAAATGTAATTGTAGCTCCTTCCATGGTTTTAAATTTAACGGTTAAAATAAATTTTTAAAGTAAAATTCTATCCAAATAATAAAAATTATTTTTCAATCCTTTACAGCGCAATACAGTTGCCCTGTTTCATAGTGCGTGATAACAACTATGGTATTTTTTTCAATCATTCCGTGTTCGGCTATGGCATCGTAAATTTCGCCGTTCACCTCAATTTTGCCCGATGGCCGCAACGAAGTGCAAGCCCGCCCCATCTGCCCGACCAGCGCTTCCAGTCCGGCTGGCACGCCTACATAACCGGTCGTTCCCGAAAGGTCTGTTTTCAATGCAATTCTTCCAAACATTTTTGTATGATATATTTTTTTTGATAAATAAATACCGCCCACTATGCCGCCAAATACGCCCACCGACACAATAAATAAAGGTTTGGCAAGCGGGCTTAAATCCCATCCTTCCGGCGTAGAAAATAAATCATTGTCAATCATCGCCAGCGCCAAACCCGCTATACACAACAGAACGCCGGATATGCCGGCAACGCCGAAACCCGGAATGACAAAAATTTCCAACACCACTAAAACTAATCCCGCCACAAACAGCAGCAATTCCCAGTAGTCCGCCAAGCCTTCCAAATAGAGGGGCGCAAAATAAAGCAACGTCGCCGTTACCGCCACCGCCAATGGAAACCCGATGCCCGGCGACTGCAATTCAAAATAAATCCCGCCGATGATACACATCAACAAAAGCCCTTGCAACAAGGGATTCATGAGAAATAAAATAATCCTATCCAACCACGAAGGGTTATACTCTTTTATCTCGGCAGGATAAATTCCCGCCAATGACAATACTTCGTTAATACTTTCCGCTTTCCCTTCGCTGTAGCCGGAAGCACACGCTTCATCAGCCGTAAAGGTAAGTACTTTTGTGCTGTCGATTAAGCCGGGTACTACCACGCGCGGGTCTACCATAGCTTCGGCAATCAGCGGGTCGCGGCGCCAGACTTCCACCGTGTCGCGTCCTTGCAAGATTTTCCGCTTGCCATGCATTTCTGCGGTGGAGCGCATCATTGAACGCATGAAGGACTGGTATTTGTCGGGCAATGCTTCGCCGGTTTGATTGACTACCGTTGCCGCGCCTATGCTTCCGCCGCCACGTATGTAGATGCTGTCGCACGCCAAAGCTATCAACGCGCCCGCCGAAGCGGCTTCATTGTCGATAAACGCCAACACCGGAATGTCGCAATATAAAAGGGCGGTGCGGATACTGTCGGCTGCCGATAATTCGCCGCCATAGGTATTCAAGTGCAATAAAACATAGTCGCTGTTCCATTTGGCGGCTTCCCGCAACCCCTTGTTGATAATACGCACAGCAGGCGCATCTATGTCCTGCTGAAGATGTATGACGTAAACCACTTTATTTTCCGCATAACTTAACGCAGCTATAAACAGGAAAACAAAGAGAAGAAAACTACGGCGCATTATCTTTTGAAGATTTTCCCCAAAGTTAAGAAAATTTATTGATACTACGAATTTTTATTTTTTACAATTTCCGGCATAAAATTGAACAACAAATAATACGGGAAGTTTTATATCGAAACGCTTCTAATTAAAAAAATGCAACAGTCCGAAAATAATATTTTAATTTACTTCAATAGATAAATAATGTTCATGAAAACTACAGTTGGCGGACACAACGCAATACTCCACTTGTCATACTTGAATTATTACCTCCGCTAAAGCAACCGCCATTCAATGTACCGCAAGTATTGGTAGCACAGTTACCGCCCCCATCATTAACATAGCAACCATAAGTCCAAATACCTGTTTGTGTAACTAGCATGGCAAGTCTCCTGCAATATACATACCAAGTATTCCGAAACCACCCTCCATATCCATGTAACGAGAAGCCATACATATTCGTTCCGTCTGCTGCAGATTGATTCCCTGACGTAGGATCCCCCCAATACGTATTACCTGCAAGTTTCAGGGCAGGGAATGTACAATTGTCGCGTAAATAGTTTAACTCAGATTCAATTGGTACTTGCCAATTGACAGGACAAATTCCTTGCGCCTCTGTTACCGTATAATAACGCCCTATAATAGGGTCTATAGAAGCCGTTTTATCACAGAACCACCTCCCCTCTGTCGTCAGTCTCAAGTCTTCTGCCAGCCACCATTTACTATCTGGCATATAAACGATTCTATACAAATTACCATCGCGCGTGTCCTTTATCCACGCTTCCCAGTTTCTTGCGCCGCTGGCGCGTTGTTGGCAAAGATGCGTAGCGTCCATGTACAAATCACTGCCGGTGTAAGGGCAATAAAGACTGCCTATACCGGGACAACTGGTGGCGTCTGTAAATGTACTTGATGAAGTAACGGTTAAATTTGCCTTTGCGATTGTTTTAGTTGTCAAAGTTCGTGAGGGATTACTCACTATAAAATCGGTTGTTCCCTTAAAAGTAAAAGTTCCTTTATCCAGCGTTACATTTGGCGGATAGTCGGAAACGTAAGCGCACCAATTAAATTTGGTGTTCGCCGGAATGTTGGAAAGCGTTGCCGTAACTGTGGCGCTATAACTGCCGGTAACGCCATTCAGCCAAAAGCCTTTATTGGTACTTGCATCAAGGGCTGCGGTGCTTGTGGGCGAAGAGCTGACGGCGGGCGTTGCGGAAACTTCTGCACGCGTCCATGTATTGCCGGCAGTAGTGTTGTCGACATTTAGTTTTAAAAAATCAATCCATACCCACACTTTAGCATTGTGTATTTGCCCGGTTACAGTGGGAATACTACTCCATGATACGCGGAATTGCACAGCGGGCGCAGTGTAAGTTGCACTGAGCATTTCGATGTTAATGTGGCTTTGTGCGCCTGCTGCAACGCTTGCAAGCATTGCGGAAAGAAAGAAAATTTTTGTTTTCATAATTTTTTTTGTTTATTTATTATTATTTTTCGCAGCATCAGGGTTGTTTCCAAACACAAACCTTTTTTATAAAACAACCCCCTGCTACGATTTTTTATTCGCTGCCAAATTTCCAGTTTTAATTTTTATTTTCTAGCAAAAATTAAAACGTGGTCTTTAATTTATTGTGTTCTGAGGCTCCGCTAAGACCCACCATAGAAACAAATTATTTTCCACGTTTATTATATGGAACTAATTCAACTATGGTTTGAAATTTAGCGGATTTCAGAACACTGAATGTAAACCGACATTTATTGTTTCCGGTTTACTTTACAATAATTAAAGAACATCATTAACACTGCAAATATATTACTTTATTTTTAAATTCCAAATTTTATTTTTAATATCTTTGCAAACATTTTAACTCTTCAAAGTATGAAAAAAATATCATTATCCACTACGGGATTGCCGGTGTCCAATGTGGTTATGGGTTGTATGCGCCTGCAAGAACTGTCGAAGCCGGAAGCGGAAAAACTTATTCGCACAGCCATAGACGCCGGCGTCAATTTCTTTGACCATGCCGATGTATATGGCAATGGCAAGTGCGAAACGCTTTTTGCCGAAGCCGCCTGCATGAACGACGCGCTTCGCGAAAAAATATTTATCCAAAGTAAATGCGGCATCCGGAAGACGCCGTTTGCTTATTATGATTTTTCCAAAGCGCATATCCTCGCTGCGGTGGACGGCATTTTGCAACGGCTGAAAACAACCTATCTGGATGTGCTGCTCCTGCACCGCCCCGATGCGCTGATGGAACCCGAAGAAATAGCCGCCGCTTTCGACGCCTTGCATGCCAACGGAAAGGTACGCTACTTCGGCGTATCCAATCAAAACCCGATGCAAATAGCTTTGATACAAAAATACGTGCCGCAAAAGTTAGTCGCGAACCAACTGCAATTAAGCATCGCCCACACGCCAATGATAGATAGCGGCATTGCGGTGAATATGCGACTCGGGCAAAGCGTCGAACGCACGAACAGCGTGCTTGAGTACTGCCGCCTGCATGCTATCACCATTCAGGCATGGTCGCCTTTCCAAAAAGGATTTTTTGAAGGACCGTTTCTCGGCGATATGCAAAATTATGCGGAATTGAATACCGTCATTGACCGCATTGCCGCCAAATATAACGTACCTGATACGGCAGTGGCTGTTGGCTGGCTCACACGTCATCCGGCAAACATGCAAGTTATTTTAGGCACTACCAAAGTACAGCGGATGCTTGACGCCTGCAAGGGATCGGAGCTGCCGCTCACGCGCGAAGAGTGGTACGAAATTTACCGCGCCGCCGGCAATGTCATTCCTTAAGCCGGAATCCGGCGGTACTTGATATTTGCGCCTGCGTTCAAATCTTTTTTATACCTTTGCAACGACTATTTTTTTCAAACTATGGATTTACTTATAGCCAGAGATGTTACTAAACGTTATGCCGGTCATTTGGCGTTAGACCAAGTGAACATTACTGTTCCGCAGGGAACAATTTTCGGATTGCTGGGACCCAACGGAGCCGGAAAGACGACTCTCATCCGCATCATCAACCAGATTACCGCGCCGGACAGCGGGCAAATATTACTGAATGGCCGGCCGCTCGTTGCCGGCGACGTGTACCATATCGGCTATCTGCCCGAAGAACGCGGACTGTACAAAAAAATGAAAGTCGGCGAACAGGCGATTTACCTGTCGCGCCTCAAAGGGCTTTCGCGCTATGACGCCGTACAACAACTGAAAAAATGGTTTGTGAAATTCGGCATTGAAGGCTGGTGGGACAAGAAAGTGGAAGAACTTTCAAAAGGCATGGCGCAAAAGGTACAGTTCATCATTACTATCCTGCACCAACCGCAATTGCTTATATTCGACGAGCCTTTCAGCGGGTTCGACCCCATCAACGTCAGCTTGCTGAAAGAAGAGATACTGACGTTGAAAGCCAACGGCAGCACCATTATTTTCTCTACCCACAACATGGCTTCGGTCGAGGAACTGTGCGACGAAATTGCGCTTATCAACCAGTCGCGCGTGGTACTTGCAGGAAAGGTAGATGAAATCCGCCGCAACTATGGCGATGATGTTTTTGAGGCTACTTTCTACCCTGCCGGGCAGGATGCCGCACGTTGGCTGCCTTCGGAATACCGCGTGATTGCAAGCAAACAGGAGAACGGACGGCAAAAAATAAATATCCAGTCCCTCGCAGGGCAGCCTGCCAATCATTTATTGCAACTCCTGTTGCCGCACGTGCAAATTACGGAATTCCGCGAACTGATACCTACCATGAACGATATCTTTATTAAGGTAGTTAAAAGTTAAGAACCAAGCGTTAAGAACGCTGACGCCAGCGTTCTTAATTCCTGACTCACACAAGTACTTTCAAGGCGGAAGGCAATACTTGAATATCCAATATTTTTCCCATTTGTAGCGATTCCCCGTCGAGATGCACATAATCGTCCTGCGGACGTTCCACTACAATATGTTTACACTGGTATATTTCTACAAAGGAAGATTTGTGAATGGTTTTGGTGAACAGGCGCGGAAGCATGAACGGCGCCGCCACGCGGGGAAAATCTTTCCATATCACCACGTCCAATTGCCCGTCGTTGCAATGGGCAAGCGGCGCAATATAGGCATTGTTGCCCCATTGCGAAGCATTCGCGAAAGTTATCAGGAAAGCTTTGTGGGTATGCGTTTGCCCGTCTATCGTGACAGTATATTCCTGCGGTTTGTATTGCAAAAACTCGCGCGTCGAAAGCGAGATATACGTTGACATGCCCCGTTTTCCACCGCTATTGAACAGGTGTCCTATCAAAGCGTCGAAGCCGACGCCTGCCGTGCAAAAAAACAGGCGTCTGTTAATTTGTGCGGCGTCTATGGCGTGCATCTGAAATTGTGTAATTTTTTCGAGCGCTTTCTTAAAATCCATTGGCAAATGCAAATGCCGCGCCAATCCGTTCCCCGAACCCATCGGCACAATGCCCATCGCCGTGTGGCTATGCACCAGCCCGCGGGCTACTTCATTGATCGTTCCGTCGCCGCCGACCACCACCACTGCATCAAACTCTTGCGCGGCAAATTGCCGGGCTTGTTCATAGCCGTCGCCGGCGCAACGAGTGATGTACTGTCGGGTATCAAAACCTGCAGGCCATCCGAAATGATGGCTGATATATTGCTCTACCGCCTCTTTATTTCCCCTTCCAGACAGGGGATTTAATATAAAAGCTATTTTCCGCATATACAAATATACTTCTTTTTAGTTTATTTTCAAATTTCTTTTTATCTTTGCCCAGTAATTATGTAACGAAAAAAATTATGAAAAAGTTATCTTCTTACCATCCGCCTGTATTCCTAGCGATATTGCTGGGAATATCCGCCTGCAACTATTTTCCGGATAATGAAACAGGCGGACTGACCAGCATAACAATTTATGATACTGCTGTCGATTTTAGCAAGTACACGCGTTTTGCTATCAGCGACAGTATCGGTTATTTGCAATTAAAATTAAACGAAATAAGCGGAAAAGTTACGCCCGCCATAACATACAAAAAGGATCCGAAAACAGAAATTATCCGGGCGTCGGTGCTTGATAAACTGATGCAATATTGCAACTACACCGATCAGGTAAAGGATAAGTCGCAACGCTTGCCGCCGGATTTAATCATTGACTTGTTGTATATGGACGTGCCCGGCAATAACAGTTTCTACAGCGACTGGTGGTCTGTCCACCATTACTGGTATACTTACGAGTGGTTCCGGAATTATCCTTATTTTCCCTACTATCCGGTAAGCATGATGATTCCTGCACAAGGTACGCTAATCATGGATATGAAAGATTTGACCGGCATCACGATGATAATCAATCTTGACAAAAACGAACGGATACCTGTGCCATCCGTATGGGTAGGCATGGTGGGCGGATTGAACAACGCATACAATGAAACGACATTGAACGACGCCATTGGGAATTGTTTTACGCAAACCGAAGCTTTCAAAAAGAATAAAAAGACAAGCCTATGAAAAAGTTTCTATTTATCCTCGTCATTACGGCTTTGTCTGCCGGATTTGCCGGAGCGCAAACAAAAAAACTCCCGCGCCTGTACTTCACCGCCGCATGGAGTGTTGCACTGCCGGTGTTTGATTACAACGAGTATATTCCGTCCGTGAGCGTGAATGGCGCCGCTTTCCAGATACAATTTTTCCTGCAGGAAAACATCACCGCCGGCGTTTCGTTCGGTTGGAATACCTACTATGCAGAAGTTCCCGATGCCTTGTACAGCCCCTCGCCGGAAATCGCAGTGTCGGGGAAAAGTTACCGCTATTTGAATGCCATGCCGTTGAAAGCATCGGTAAATTATTTTTTCGGTACAAACCCTAAATATAAACCCTATGCCGGGCTTGGATTGGGCGCTACATACATGACGGAACATGCCGTAGTGCAACAGTCCAATTTCTGGGATGCGCAATGGGGGCTGCTCGCCGCACCCGAAATAGGCATGTTCATACCGCTGTCCAATCATCTTGGCATACACTTTTCCGCCACCTATACTATTAACATACACCTGCGCAATTTCGGGCAAATGCAATTGAAAAGCCTCCATACTGCCGGCGTGGCTGCCGGTATTTCGTACCTGCTTTAACGCATGAGAAACACTACCGGCTGGATAAAATGAATATTGATATTACTGCGGTTTTAGAACGGTTTATACGTTATGCAGGGTTTGACACGCAATCGAACCCTGCTTCCGCATCGTGTCCCAGTACTCCCGGACAACGGGTATTGGCTGAATTGCTTGCCGCCGAATTGCGCGATATGGGTGCGGCTGACGCGGCGGTGGACGGGAACGGCTACATGATGGCAACCATTCCGGCTACTGTAAGCGGACGCACGCCTGTCACCGGGTTGATAGCGCACCTTGACACTTCGCCGGATTATTGCGGAGCGAATGTCCGCCCGCAAGTCATTCAAGACTACGATGGCGGAGACATCGTGTTAAACCGTGCGAAAAATATAGTGTTGCGCACTGCCGAGTTTCCGGAAATCAGACAATATGCCGGGCAAACGATAGTTACCGCCGGCGGCAACACGCTGCTCGGCGCAGACGACAAGGCAGGCATTGCCGCTATTATGAGCGCCGCGTCCTGCCTGCTGTCGCACGACAGCGTCCCGCACGGCGCCATACGTATCGCCTTCACGCCCGACGAGGAAATAGGGCGGGGCGCCGATAAGTTCGACGTGCAGAAGTTCGGCGCCGACTTTGCCTACACTTTCGACGGCGGGGCGCTGGGCGAACTGGAATACGAAAATTTCAACGCCGCCGAAGCGACAGTGCATATCACCGGTAACAACATCCACCCCGGCTGTGCAAAGGGAAAAATGATTAACGCATTGAATGTGGCTACCGCTTTTCATGCGGCATTGCCCGCCGGCGAACGTCCCGAAACCACCGGAGGCCGCGAAGGATTTTTCCATCTCACGCGATTAAACGGCGCCGAAGAGCAGGCATCGCTGCATTATATCATCCGCGATTTCGACCGCACAGCGTTCAGGCAACGGAAAGCTACCCTCGAAAAAATCGCCGGCGACATCAACAAAACGTATACAACACCGGTTGTACGCCTGCAACTGCACGACCAATACTACAACATGTACGAAAAAATCCTGCCGCATTTTTTTATCGTGGAAAAAGCAAAAGCCGCCATGCAGGCAGTAGGTATAACGCCGGTTATTACAGCCGCCCGGGGCGGCACCGACGGCGCGCGGCTGTCGTTTATGGGATTGCCGTGTCCGAATATTTTCACCGGCGGGCACAATCCGCACGGGAAGTATGAATTCCTGCATGCCGAAGGCATGTTAAAAGCCGCAGAAATGATCTTAGAATTAGTGAAACTGTAAAATGGCGAACAACTCCTGAAATCTTTGAATCTTGAAATCCTTACATCAGAAGAACGGCTACGCAAATGATAACGCTAATGGCGAGCCAGAGTATATTAAGCAAGGTTCTACGTTTGTTTTCATTCATAAGTTTAGTGGATGTTGGATGAAATTTTTCTTTGTTCCCTGTATGTTCACGCATTCGTTCAAAAGAAAAACCGTGAACTTAAATCTTTTTACTTGTGATTGAGGTTATAGTCCACCTAACGTCCAAATAACAGAATAAAGCCCACGATTGCTCATGAGCGTTTTAACTTTATTCTTGGACGTATTGAAATTGACTATATTCCAATCACAAGATACAAGCTAACGCTGAATATGCCTGTTCCCACTGGCGGGAACGCGCGTTCATCTTAATATTTCATAATATTTTCGTTTTAAGTTACAATGGTGCAAAGATAGTAATTTTTTCTGATGTATAAATGTCCACTGCATCATCATTGCGAATGGGCAGATTCAAGTACCAAATGCAACGCCGGCAGTCGAGCAGATGGGCGTGTATCTCGCTTCACACGCCACAGCTTAACTTCTCGGGATTGTTCCTTTCAATCCTGAAATCATTGAATCTTTTTCGTACCTTTGCCACAGAGAAAAACAATATGACAACAATCCGTTTAACCAGGAAATTTACTTTTGAGATGGCGCATGCGTTGCCGGGCTATGACGGCAAGTGCCGCCACATTCATGGACATTCCTATATATTATATGTAACGGTAAAAGGCGTTCCGGAATCCGACCCTGTGCATCCGAAATACGGCATGGTGATGGACTTCACGGAACTGAAAAGTATCGTCCACCGGCAGATTATCGACCGGTTAGACCATGCGCTATTGTTGCGCTGCGATGCGCCGGTGGCCGCCGAGTTGGCTGCCGCTTATGAAAAAGTGGAAACAGTGCCGTACCAGCCTACCTGTGAAAATATGGTTATCGCTTTTGCGGAAACGCTACAGGCCGCTTTGCCCGGACGGGTATCGCTGCACAGCATCCGCCTCTGTGAAACCGCCACCTCGTATGCCGAATGGATAAACAATGAACAATGACGCAGGAATTATGATGTATGAGCGCCGGCGCCTAAATATATAATCCATAATTTATAATTCAAAGAAATGAATCTTTACTTGATAGACGGGCATGCGTTAATTTACCGCGCATATTATGCATTCCTCAAACGTCCCATCACGACGTCCAGCGGCGTGGAAACGTCGGCTATTTATGGTTTCATACGGTCGGTGATTGATTTGATGGAGCAGGAAAAACCATCGCACCTCATTGTGGTGTTCGACCCGGGCGGTAAAACTTTCCGGCACGAGAAATATCCCCTGTACAAAGCCAACAGGCAGGAAACACCCGACGTAATTAAAATGTCATTGCCGGTGGTAAAGGAAATACTTGCGGCATTCCGCATCCCGGTAATTACCAAAGAAGGCTACGAAGCCGACGATGTGATTGGCACCATTGCCAAACAGGCAGAGCAGAAAGGCTACGATGTATTCATGGTTACGCCCGACAAGGATTACGGGCAATTGGTATCCGACCATATTTTTATCTGCAAACCGCAAACGGCAGGGAAACTGGAACGCATCGGCGTTAATGAAATCAAGGCAAAATACCTTATCGAACGCCCCGAGCAGGTGATAGACGTGCTTACATTGTGGGGCGACGCTTCCGATAATGTTCCCGGCGTGGACGGCGTTGGCGAAGCGCGCGCCAAAAAACTTATTTCCGCTTTTGGCAGCGTCGAAAATTTATTGCAGCACACGGCGGCGCTGCCCGAACAGCAACGTACCGCAGTGGAAGCCGCCCGCGCGCACTTGCCGTTGTCGAAAGAACTTATCACTATTGATACGCACGTGCCTGTGGAATGGTGCGGGGAAGCTGCCGCCGTATGCCGTCCGGATACGGAACGGCTGAAGGAATTATTTGCCAAATATGAATTTGCTTCATTGATGCCCCTCTTGCCGGTATTGGGCGGGGAACAGCCGAAACTGCCTGCTCCGTCGTCGCCCGCGCCGCACGGGCAATTGAGCTTATTCGGCGATGCATCTGCGGAAGCGCCGCCCGCCGCCTCGCCGTACTATGCGACGATTGCCGGCACGCCGCACCGCTACCGCATTGCGCAAAGCGAAGAAGAAATAAACGCGCTGGCGCAGGCTTTGCAGGCAAGCGAATTGTTTTGCTTCGACACCGAAACTACCGGCGTCGAACCGATGAAAAGCGAATTGGTGGGATTGTCGTTCTCCATTGCGGCGCACGAAGGCTGGTATGTGCCTGTTCCCGCCAGCCGGGAAGCAACGAAGAAAATGCTGCAACCCCTGAAACCCCTGTTCGAGCAGGCAGACAAACCGAAAATCGGGCAAAACATAAAGTTCGACATCGTGATGTTGAAACAGTATGGTATCGAAGTGCAGGGCTTCCTGTATGACACCATGCTCATGCATTACCTCCTCGACCCCGAAGGCAGCCACAACATGACGGCATTAAGCCATGCCTACCTGCATTACCAGCCGGTGGAAATCGCAGAACTCATCGGCAAGAAAGGCGCCCGGCAAGGCTCGATGTCGCAGGTGCCGCTGGAAAAAATTGCAGAATATGCCGCCGAAGACGCCGACATAACATGGCAGTTAAAGCCGGCGCTGGAAACCGAATTAGTAAAAAATAATTTGTTCGACCTTTACAGTACCGTTGAAATGCCGCTGGTATACGTACTCGCGGACATGGAATTTGAAGGCGTAAAAATCGACGTGCCGGCGCTGCACGAATACGGCAAGGAACTGCAAACACAGTTACGGGAACTCGATAAAGAGATAAAAGAACTGGCGGGCGTGCCGGAACTGAATATTTCCTCGCCGCGACAGTTGGGCGCTGTGCTGTTCGACAAACTGCGCCTGCCCTCCCAGAAGAAAACGCGCACCAAACAATATGCCACCGACGAAAAAACATTGCAGTCGCTGGCGGGCGCACATCCGGTTATCCCAAAGATTTTGTCGTTCCGTTCGCTGCATAAATTACTTTCGGGCTATATCGAAACGTTGCCGGCGCTGGTGAACAAGCGTACCGGGAAAATCCATACCACCTACAACCAGTTTGTAACCTCCACCGGTCGCCTGAGCTCGAACCGTCCCAACCTCCAAAATATCCCGATACGCGACGAAAACGGCCGCGAAATCCGCAAGGCATTTATCGCAGGCGACGCGCAGCACGTCCTCCTCTCGGTGGATTATTCGCAGATAGAACTCCGCCTGATGGCGCACCTGAGCGAAGACCGGCACATGCTCGAAGCGTTCGGGCGCAACGAAGACATACATGCCGCCACTGCCGCGAAAATATTCCATACACCCCTGCCGCAGGTAACGCGCGAACAGCGCCGGCAAGCGAAAACCGCCAACTTCGGGATTATTTACGGCATCTCCCATTTCGGGCTGGCGCAACAGTTGCAGGTTTCGCGGGAAGAAGCAAAAAAATTGATTGACGGCTATTTTTCCACTTATCCGGGCGTGAAAAGTTACATGGATAAAGCTATCCTTTCCGCCGAACAGCAGGGGTTTGTAACCACTATTTTCGGGCGTATCCGCAAATTGCGCGATATCCACTCCCGCAATATGACGGTGCGCGGCTATGCACAACGCAATGCCATCAACGCCCCCATTCAAGGATCTGCCGCAGATATTATCAAAATTGCGATGATCAGGGTATATGAACAGTTGCAGCAACGCCGCCTGCAATCGCGCCTCATCCTGCAAGTACACGATGAACTGGTGCTCGACGTCTATCTGCCGGAACTGGAAGAAGTGAAGAAAATCGTGCAACACGAAATGGAAAATGC